>JAYVQV010000391.1:0-5479 GCA_043776855.1 Limisphaerales bacterium
GAGTTTCAACGCGGCGAACGTCTCGACGTTGGAGTCGGGCTTGACCTTCGTTTCCTGGCGGTAGCCGGGGCGCATCTCGCCGCCGACGCTGCCGGCGAAGTATTGGCCGCGCACGATTTGTTTGGCGACGGCTTCGGGTGTGAGCGCGCGGATGGATTTGAGCAGCTTCACTTTTTCATCGCGCACGGCTTCGGCTTCGAGCGAGAC
The DNA here is from genome assembly GCA_043776855.1 of Limisphaerales bacterium. Lineage (GTDB taxonomy): Bacteria > Verrucomicrobiota > Verrucomicrobiia > Limisphaerales > UBA11358 > UBA11358. The sequence continues at coordinate 208 of JAYVQV010000391.1, forward strand.
GGGCGGTTCCATGGCGATGAGCGAGAGGACTTGCAGCATGTGGTTCTGCACCATGTCGCGCAACGCCCCGGCTTCCTCATAATAACCGCCACGCTCGCCGACCCCGATTTTTTCGGAAACGGTGATCTGGACGTGATCCACGGATTCGCGGTTCCAGAGGCGCTCGAAAATGGAATTGGAAAAGCGGAACATCAAAATGTTCTGCACGGTTTCCTTGCCGAGGTAATGGTCAATGCGGAAGACCTGCGACTCGTGCGCGTAGCGCGTCAGCTCGTGGTTGAGTTTCTGCGCCGATTCGAGGTCGTGGCCGAACGGCTTCTCGACGACGAGGCGTTGCCAGCCGGGGCCGTCTTTTTTCAGCAGGCCGGACTTGTGAACCTGCTCCACCACTTCACCGAACTGGCTCGGCGAAATTGCGAAGTAGAACAGCAGGTTGTCGTGCAACGCCGGATTGCCGAACCCAGCCAGTTGTTTGTCCAGCCGCGCGTAGGCCGGGCTGTCCGTCAGGTCGCCGATGCAGTAAAAAACTTTTTCCGCGAACGCCGCCCAGACTTTTTCGTCCACCGGCTTGGTGCGGGAAAACTGGTCGAGCGCCGTGCGGAGTTCCGCCCGCCACGAGGCATCCGTCTTGTCACGCCGCGCGAAGCCGACGACGCGGAAATCCGCCGGCATCTGCTTTTCCTTGAACAGATGGTAGAGCGCGGGGATGAGCTTGCGCGCCGTGAGGTCGCCGCTCGCGCCGAAGATGACAATCGTGCAGACGTCGAGATTTTTGCGGTCGCCGTTGCCACCGGCGACAGGTGCGGGTGAGTTCAGAATGTTCATGGGCGCAACCTTGGCGCAAACGGCGGGGGATTTCAACCCTGCTTATTCGCAAAATCAAGCGACGGGTGCATCTTGATACTGTCCCTAACTGCGGCCCAGAAGGGTTCGTCCTCGTCCTCGAAACCGCACCAACACCAGCGAGGACGAGGACGAGAACGAGGACGAGGAGGATTGCCCAAGGACAGTGTCGAGATGCGCTCGTGAACCCGTCGGCGCAAAATCCCGGTTTGACAGCGGGCGAAATGTCCGCAAAATGATAGACCTTTCGGTTGCCAGCGTAGCTCAGTTGGTTAGAGCGTGGGACTCATAAGCCCGAGGTCGACGGTTCGATTCCGTCCGCTGGCACCAGCCTTCGCCCGCCGCTTCGCTCCGGACGGCGGCGCGGCCGGGTCGCGCGGCGCGCATTTTTCCAAACTTCTTTTTCCGCATAGTCATTGCAATCACCCTCGGCGTGGCTATTTTAGCCTTCACCATTCCCCGCCGATAACTAAAGACGCCTATGCCCCTCACCGCTGAAAAAATCCGCCTCGACAAGGAAAAGAACGGCGCGCAGCCGTGGAAATTTTTTGGGCCTTACCTTTCCGAACGCCAGTGGGGAACCGTCCGCGAAGATTATTCGCCCGGCGGCACGGCGTGGGAATATTTTCCGCACGACCACGCCCGCAGCCGCGCGTATCGCTGGGGCGAGGACGGCATCGCGGGCGTCAGCGATGAGTTGCAGCACCTCTGCCTTGCCATCGCGCTGTGGAACGGCAAGGACCCGATTTTGAAGGAGCGCTTCTTCGGCCTCACCAACGCCGAGGGCAATCACGGCGAGGACGTGAAGGAACTTTATTACTATCTCGACGCGACGCCGACGCACTCGTATCTGAAAATGCTCTACAAGTATCCGCAACGGGAATTTCCCTACGCGAAACTGGTCGAGCAAAGCGCGAAACGCGGGCGCACGGAAACGGAATTTGAAATTCTCGACACCGGCATCTTCGATGATGACCGCTACTTCGATGTCTTCGTGGAATACGCCAAGGCCGCGCCGGACGACCTCCTCATGCGCGTGACGGTTCACAATCGCGGCCCGGAAGCCGCGACGATTCACGTCCTGCCGCACCTGTGGTTTCGCAACACCTGGTCGTGGGAAAAAAATCACGCCCAGCCAAAAATGCGCGCCGCCCGCAGCGGTTCCACCGTCGCGGTGGAACATGACGAGCTGGGCGCGTATGAATTTTCCGCCGCCCCGGCCGCCGGTGAAAAAAATCCGCCCGAACTTTTGTTCTGCGACAACGAGACGAACGCGCCGCGCGTTTTCGGCGGCGAGCCAGCCGCTGGATTTTTCAAGGACGCCTTCCATGATTATCTCGTCGGCGGAAACAAAGCCGCCGTTAACCCCCAGCGCACTGGCACGAAAATGTGCGCGCATTACAAATTGGAAGTTCCCGCCGGCGGCTCGCGCGAAGTCCAGTTGCGCCTCACCCGCAGTAGTGGCACAGGCATCTTGCCTGTGAGTTCATCTGCAAAAAAAAACCAGAAACACCCCGGCAAGATGCCTGTGCCACTAGAGTTCGCCGCAAAACCGTTCGCCGACTTCGCGGAAATTTTTTCCCAGCGCCTCGCCGAGGCGGATGAATTTTACGCCGACCTCCAACGCGGCATCGAGGACGATGACCTGCGCTCCATTCAGCGGCAGGCGCTCGCGGGCATGATCTGGTCAAAACAATTTTATCATTTCAACATCCGCAAATGGCTCAACGGCGACCCCGGCCAGCCGTCGCCGCCCGCGTCTCGCAAGACCGCCCGCAACTCCGAATGGTCGCACCTCAACAACGCCGACATCATCTCCATGCCCGACAAATGGGAGTATCCGTGGTATGCCGCGTGGGATCTCGCGTTCCACTGCATCCCGCTCGCGCTCGTGGATTCGGAGTTTGCCAAACGCCAGCTCGACCTGCTCACGCGCGAATGGTTCATGCACCCGAACGGCCAGTTGCCCGCCTACGAGTGGGCGTTCAGCGATGTGAACCCGCCCGTCCACGCGTGGGCGACTTGGCGCGTTTTTCAAATGGATCGCAAAGACCGCCGCGAAAGCAACCCGGATGACAAAGGTGATTTGGAATTTCTCGAACGCGTCTTCCACAAACTGCTTTTGAATTTCACCTGGTGGGTCAACCGCAAGGACACGCAGGGGCGGAATATTTTTCAAGGCGGCTTTCTTGGCCTCGACAACATCGGCGTGTTCGACCGCAGCTCCGCGCTGCCCACCGGCGGCTTCATCAACCAGGCCGACGGCACGAGCTGGATGGCGATGTATTGCCTGAACCTGCTCCGCATCTCCATCGAACTCGCGCAGCACAACAAAGTTTATGAGGACATCGCCACGAAATTTTTCGAGCATTTCCTGAGCATCGCCGGCGCGATCAACGGCGTCAGCGACGGCCACAGCGAAATGCCCGACGACGGCCTCGCGCTCTGGGACGAGACGGATGAATTTTATTACGACGAACTCTGCCTGCCCGACGGCAAAAAAATTCCGCTCAAAGTCCGCTCCATGGTCGGCCTCGTGCCGCTGTTCGCCGTGGAAACCTTGGAGCCGGAAATTTTGAAAAAACTTCCCGCCTTCACTGCGCGCTTGAAATGGTTTCTCGCCAACCGTCCCGACCTCGCGAACCTCGTCTCGCGCTGGGAGGAATCCGGTGCGGGCGAACGCCACCTGCTCTCGCTCCTGCGCGGCCACCGCATGAAATGTATTTTGCGCCGCGCGCTCGACGAGTCGGAATTTTTGAGCGACTACGGCATTCGCGCGCTCTCCAAGGTCCATGACCGCGAGCCGTTCCGGCTGGAAACCGGCGGCGCGGTTCACGAAGTCCGCTACTGGCCGGGCGAATCCGAGGCCGGACTTTTCGGCGGCAACTCCAACTGGCGCGGCCCGATCTGGATGCCGATGAATTTTCTGCTCATCGAATCGCTCCAGAAATTTCATCACTACTACGGCGAAGATTTCAAGATCGAATGTCCCGTCGGCTCCAAAAAAATGCTGACCATCAATGAAGTCGCCAACGAACTTTCCGCGCGGCTCGTGCGGCTGTTCCAAGTCGGGGCCGACGGCCAGCGCCCCGTTCTGAAATATCATCCCAAGCTCGCGACCGATCCGCATTTCAAAAACTACATCCTCTTCCACGAATATTTCCACGGCGACACCGGCCGCGGCATCGGCGCCCCGCACCAGACCGGCTGGACGGGACTCGTCGCCAAACTCATCACCCCGCGCCTGCAAGCCGCGCTGCCCGGCGACACGGTTTTTCAGAAACGGAAATGACAGCGAAATTTTTTGGCAGTTTAATTTCGTGGGCGAGCGTTTTAGCCGGAACCATGCCGTTAAAAATGGGGAGCACAGCCGCCCCGGCTGTCGTTCGGCGCGCCCTCGCGCCGAACTCGAACGCACGAAGACCAACCGATTGGAGTTTGGTTTTCGTCCGCCCGGGCGGGTCGCGCGGCGCGACCCGCTGCGCCCGAGGCGGGCGCGCTCCCCAATTCAGCGGCATGGTTTCGGTTTAGATTCAATTGCCATTCAGATCAAAAATTATGAGAACCAGCATTTTACTTTTGACCAGCCTGGCCGTCGCCATCGTTGCGGGCATTGTCTGGCTTGGCATCCGCCCCGCCGCGCCAAAAGCGCCCGATGAAATCGCCCCGCTCCGGCAGGAAATTTCCGCATTGCGCGACGAAGTTGCTGGTCTTCGGCAGCGGCTGGATTCGCGCCGCCGCCCAGCGGATTCTTCCGGCGATTTTTCAGCCGACAGCGCATCCGCCCCGACGGAAGTTCTCGCGCAATTGAAAACGTTGCGCGCCGAACAGCAGGCCGCGCAGACATTGCTCGCCTCCAACCTTCAGGAAATTGCGCTCGACCGCGGCAGCGATGCGTGGGCGCGCGGCGACTACAAGAAAGCGTTGAAACTTTTGTCACCGCTGGCGGAGTCCGGCAACGCGGTCGCGCAGCATCGCATCGGCGTCATGTATGTGCTCGGCCAGGGCGTGGAAAAAGATTCCGCCAAGGCGGTCGAGTTTTACACCAAGGCGGCGGAGCAAGGACAGGCCGAGTCGCAGAACGGCCTCGGCCTGCGTTTGCTGTGGGGCGACGGCGCGGACAAGGATCCGAAGAAGGCGGCGGCGTGGTTCACCGCAGCGGCAAATCAAGGTGTGAACGATTCCGCCAGTTGGCTGGGCGATATGTATTTGAAGGGCGACGGCGTGGCGCAAGACCCGGTCGAAGGTTACAAATGGCTTTTGCTCTCGAAGGAAAAATTCGGCTACTACCATCGGAACGGAGAAACGCTGGAACAATTTGCCGCGCAACTCACGCCCGCACAACTCGCGGAAGCGCAGAAACGCGCGCAGGAATTTGCCCCCCAACGCATCGGCCCGGAAGATTTTTGAAGTTTGTTTCCTCGCGCCG
>JAYVQV010000392.1:0-5470 GCA_043776855.1 Limisphaerales bacterium
ACCATCATCGAGAACGGTAAAAATCTTTTGACGATGGAAGCTGATGCCGCGCGCAATCGTTTCAAAAAAATCCGCGCGCGTTTTGCGTCGGAGCAAAAATTAAATCTGTCTGGCGCGTTGAGCGTAAAACAGAGCGGGCGCGAAGTGGAAGTTCTCGCCAACGGCAACAGCGAAGAACTGCTGACAGAATTGAAGTCACACCAGCCGGAGGAATTGAAAGTTGAAGCGCTCTCGCTGGAGGAAATTTTTGTGGCCTCGGACATCTTGAAGAAAGGGCAGGTGCAAATATGAACGCGCACATTTTTCAAAACCACTTCGGATGCGCGGCAACCATCTTGGACTGCGGCGGCAAGCGGAGCGCGACGCCGCTTTCGCCCGCGCGAAACGTCTCCTTGATTCCAACAACTTTCGTGCGCCCGAAAGCGCTGTCGCCGCTGCGCTCTGCCAGCGCAGTCCAAGATGCCACCGGCCTATGAATGCCTTCGTCAAAAAAGAAATCCGCCTGCTGCTGCCATCGTTTTTGATGGGCATCGTGGCGGCGGCGGTGCTGCCTTCGTTGCCGGAAGGCGGTCAAAGCGTTGTTGGCACTCTGCTTTACGTCATTCCATTTCTTTTGTGTCCGCTGTTGGTGGTGCTCGTGGCGCTGCAATCATTCGGGACGGAAGTCAGTCTGGGAACTTTGGCGGGACTGCTCGCGCAGCCGGTGGAGCGGGAAAAAATCTGGCGGGTCAAGACGCGCTTGCTGGCGGTGAGCCTGTTGATGCTTGGCTTGTTTTGGTGGGCGATGTTTCACCTGCGTTTTGGATTATTTAATGGCTGGGATAGCGATAGTTTTCTGACCGCGCTGGTGTTTGTTTGGATGATGTTGGCTGCCATTTATTCTGGCGCGCTGTGGACGGTCTTGCTGTTACGGCAAGTGGCGGCGGCGTTTTGGTTCACGCTACTGATGCCGGTTGCGCTAATCGTGTTCGGGGGATATTTGTTTTCACTTTTTTCCGGGGACGCCGAGCCAAGTCAATTGGCACAACGCTTTTGGATTTGCCTCACGCTCGGCAGCTACTCGCTGGTGGGTTTTTGGTATGCGCGGCGACTATTTTTCCGGGCGCAAGATTTGCAGTGGACGGGCGGCGAGATTGTCATGCCGGAGATGCGGGCGGGGGCGGGTTGGTTCAAGAAATCTGCGACGCGGCGTTGCTTGCGTCCACGGGCGGCGTTGTGGAGCAAGGAACTTTGGCTGCACCAATCGCAGCTTGTCATCGCCGGGGTGCTGGCAGCGGCTCATGTCGGCGTCTTAATCACCCGTCATTTCGCGCACTACCCGAAGAACAGCACGATGGAGTTCATCACGCAAAATTTCTGGATGCTGTGGCTGGTCATGCCGGTGCTGGTCGGCTGCGCGGCGGTGGCGGAGGAACGCAAGCTCGGCACGCTGGAAGGACAACTCTGCCTGCCAGTGCGGCGGCGGCGGCAATTTTTCATCAAGCTCGCCGTGGCGCTCGGGCTGGGAATTTTTCTTGGGCTGGTCATGCCGTTGCTCATGGAATCAGCGCGCATCTTGCCGGAATTAAAAATCGCGCCATCAGGCAGCAATGTCTCGGTGGCGGCATTTTTTGGCCCTGTCACCGACTCGTTCGTGCTGGCGTGGACGTTACAGAACATTTTCAACTCATTGATCTGGCTCATGCCTTTCATCGTGGTAGTTCTGGCGTGCAGCTTAGTGACGTTGGCGGCGATTTATGCTTCCAGCCTTTCGCGCAACACGCTTCAAGCGCTGGCTCCGGCGGGGCTGCTGATTTTGTTCGCCTTCACATGGCTGCAATCTGCCCATTTCCCCAATCGCGCCGACGTGTGGCGCAGCCCGCTGGTTTTCTGGGTGGTGCCGCCCGCGATGGTGATAGCCGCGCTGTGGCTACTGTGGCGCAACTTTCAAGAGCCGCGCGTGAACGCCAAGATGAATGTCAAAAACGCCCTCGTGCTGGCGGCAGTTTTTCTGGCGGCTTCGGCCATGGTCTCGGCTACCTACAACCGCGTGTGGGAACTGGCGCTGCCGTTGGAAGCCAAGCCCGGCTCGGCCAAGTTGTCGCTCGCCAATCCGCCCCGCATGGAATGTCGCAACAACCTCGTGACCGTTTATCTGCCAGATGGCCGGGTCTGGCTCAAAAATATTTTCCAATTAAAACGGGGAATTAGTTTTGGCACGGCGTCTAACCCCGGCTCGACGGGCGGATTCATTTTGCCGGGAACCAACTGGCTGGTGGTGCAGGATGCCTTTTCTGAATTCGTAGGAATCCAAACGGATGGCAGCCTGTGGGCTTCGGCCAAACCTTTGCAGAAAAATTATCGAAGCGATGATGCCCAAACCCTGCAGCAACTCGCCGAGATGGTTCGCGCGGGAGAGGGCAACGATTGGAAAGATGTGACGTTTGATTTTTTCCCGACGCTGCTCATAAAACGCGACGGCACTTTGTGGCATTGGCCCAGCCGCAATTGGCAATCACGCAAGCCTTGGCCGGGGTTCAAGACCAAGCCGCCGGAGCAAATCGTGGAGGCTGGCTCTGGCTGGGATCGGTTTGAATCGTCTAGTGGCAGACTTTTGTTGGTCAAAAAAAACGGCCAGGTGTGGTCGCGCTTTGATCAGAACCTCGGTGACTCCGGTGAAGAAAATCGAATCAAGGTGGGCAACCATACTGAGATAAGCCGCAAACTTTTTTTAGAGGCATTGCCAATCAAGCAATTCACCGCAGGTAATTTCTCAAGCTATGAGCGCGATTGGTTGGGCATCGGAACGAACGGAACATTTCACAAGCTGGGAGTCTGGGGTCGAACGCCGAACTCGACGCGAACCGCCGGAGCCTTTGTTTCCAGCAACGGCAAGTATTTGTGGGGGCCGACCACGAATCAGATTCAGATTGGAAGCCAAGTCAACTGGCTGGCCTGCGCCCAAGCCTCGGGCTGGCCCGTGACTCTGCGGAGCGATGGCACACTGTGGCGATGGGCGGTTTATAGCCAGCTTGATTGGCCGCGAGTGTCCGATGCGAACTCACAAAAAATTGGCGAGCGCTCGGATTGGGTCGCCATCAGTTCCGTTGAAACCGGTTATGAAGGCCAAGCTGGGATGGTAACGCTGGCTGCCGATGGCAGCTTATGGCTGTGGCGTTTTGAACCAACTTCTTGGAGCAGGACTTACCACGAACGGGATTCAAAACTTCTTTGCACCTCACGGCGTCCGCAGTTGCTTGGAAATATTTTTGACACGGCGGAGTGAGAGTTGGGTTTTTCATGGGGAGCGCGCCCGCCCCGGGCGCAGCGAACCGCGCCCTCGCGGTTCGCCGTGAGGCGTGAAACATTTCCGGCGTCATGGTTTGCCCGACGTCTCCGGGTTCAGCGCGGGGGCGCGCCGAACTACAGCCGGGGCGGCTGCGCTCCCCATTTCAATTTCAGATTTTGAGTTTGAGACAAAACCTTGGTGTCTTTGTGCCTTCGTGGTAGTTTTTCGCCGTGGAAACCGTCACGCAACTCACCAACCAGCTCGTCGCGTCTTACGCCAAGGCGGGCGGCATCAATCATCTGGACGGAAAAAATCTTCCATCCAAGCGCGTCGTCACGGAGCTGACGTGCGGATTGCTGCGGCTGCTGTTCCCCGGATTTTTTGACGAGAAGCTGATCCATTCCTCCGAGATCAAAGTGGAGACGGCGGCGTTGCTGGATTCCATTCTCGGCACGCTGGAGGACGAAATCCGCAAGAGCCTGGAATATAAAACTCCGGGTGGCGTTGATAAAAAAGACATCCCCGCCGAGGCGCACAAGTTGACGGTGGATTTTCTCGCCAGCCTGCCGCGCGTCCGCGAAATGTTGCAAACAGATGTGCAGGCGGCGTTCGATGGCGACCCGGCGGCGGCGAGCAAAGAGGAAATTATTGTTTCGTATCCCTTCATCGAAGCCATCAGCGTGCAACGGCTGGCGCATGAATTGTATCTGAAAAACATCGCGCTCATTCCGCGCATCATGGCCGAGTGGGCGCATGGTCGCACGGGCATGGATTTGCATCCGGGCGCAAAGATCGGCTCGCATTTTTTTGTGGATCACGGAACCGGCACGGTCGTCGGCGAGACGGCCATCATCGGCAATCATGTGAAGATGTATCACGGCGTGACGCTCGGCGCGAAGTCCACGGCGGGCGGACAATTGCTCAAGGGCAAGAAGCGGCATCCGACGATTGAAGACCGCGTGACCATCTATCCCGGCGCAACAATTCTCGGCGGCGACACGATCATCGGCGCGGGCAGCACGATTGGCGGCAACGTGTTTATCATGGACAGCGTGCAGCCGAATTCGCTCGTCATCTACGACGGCCTGGATATGCGGGTGATGAGCAAGGCGGATAAAAATACGTCGCTGGATTTTCAGATTTGAAAATGAAACCGCGCGCCGTCATGGACACGAATGTTCTTTACGCGGCGTTTTATTCGCGGCTCGGCGCTTCGTTTGAATTGCTCCGTCGGCTGATGAAGGACGAATGGGCCGTGGTGGTCAGCAATCATCTGGTCCATGAATATGAAGAAATTCTAAAGCGGAACGCGGCCAAATTGAATTTAAGTTTCGACGACGTAGATGAATTGCTGAATGCGATTTGTGCGCGGGCGGAAGAATGGAACTTGCAGGAAGGTTGGAATCCGGTTTTGTCTGACCCTGATGATGAGCCGTTGGTGCAACTCGCGTTTGAATCGTCGGCGAAGCGAATCGTGACTTTCAATTTCCGGCATCTCGCCCCGGCGGCCAGCCTGCAAATCGAACTCTTGAAACCGCGCGAGTTTTTGCCGATAGTGGGCTTGTTATGACACTGCAAGTTGAACTGCCGGATTCATTGGTTCGCCAAACCCGCGATCTGGCTGACCGCCAGCATGTCAGCGTGGATCAAGTGGTGGCAACGGCATTGTCCGCTCAAATCTCCTCCGCCCCGGCCCGCATCGGCATTGCTGAACGCGCCCGGCAGGTGAATTGGCATCGGGTGGAAGAAATTCTGAACCGTGTTCCCGCCCGCCCGCCGCTGCCTGACGACGAATAAAAATTCCCGGTGAATTTTCAATTTTGAAAGACGGCTGGAGCGCGGCGCATTGCTTCACGCGCCATCAGTCGAGGTGAAAAACTTCCTTCAACGGTTTCACGACAGGCGAATTATCAGGCTGCGTTTCCATCAACGGAGCCATGTGATTCCACCACTTGCGAACGATGGATGACTCCGGCAAGTTTGCGACGGAATTTTTCTCACCCAATTTCTGCACGGCAAACAGCGTGAGCGTTTCCTCGTCGAGGAAGATGGAATAATCGGAAACGCCCGCCGCCTTCAACTCCGCCGCCAGTTCTGGCCAAATTTCGTCGTGGCGTTTTTTATATTCCGCCACGACGCCCGGCTTGAGCCGCATCTTAAAGGCGACGCGGGTCATTTATTATTTGCCAAACAACATGCTGA
>JAYVQV010000393.1:0-5465 GCA_043776855.1 Limisphaerales bacterium
CGATGATGCCGCGCCGACCGGTCGCCAGCATCGCCGTCTTCAGCGCCGCCTCCACCGCCTCAAATCCCGAGCTTCCGAAAATAACTTTCCCGCTGGAGACGGGGGATGGGGGATGGCGTCTGGCGTCTGGTGGTTTGGCCCAGCGTCCGAAAGTGATCTCGCTTAATTTTTTTGCGAGCTGCGCTTTGAGTGCGTGCGGGTGAACGTCGCCCATCGCGTGCAGGAGTTTTGCCATTTGCTTTTGACCGGCACGAACGACATTTTTATTCGCGTGACCGGCGGCGGCGACACCGAACGCGGCGGTGAGGTCGAGATACTTTTTGCCCGCCGCATCCCAGACGTGAACGCCTTGCGCGCGTTCCCACACGATGGGCCACGAGCCGTCGGCTTCCATGAAGGTGACGTTGCGCGATTCATGGGCGCGCAGCAGGCGGATGGTTTCAGTGGTTTTCATTTGATAACCACGAATGGACACGGATAAACACGGATAAAAAAACGCCGAACAGCGAAAGCACCGTTAAAATTTCCGCGAGGTTTTGGACTGCGGCAGCCCTCTGCCGCTTTTTCATCGCGTGCCTGGCGACGTGAAAGCGGCAGAGGGCTGCCGCAGTCCAAGACGCTGGCGCGTTGGTGAAAACCCCATTTTGATTCGTGTCCATTCGTGGTTTTAGACGCCGCGCTGTTCCGGCGGCCAGATGATTTTGTGCTGCTGGATTTGGAAACGCACGGGCAAGGCGTCAGCAATGATTTTTTCGGCGAGGTCTTTGCGGGAAATCGGCGTGAGGCCGGCGGGAACTTTTTTGAGAACTTTGTTCTGCTGTTCCGGCGTGAGCGGATGCACCCACGAGAACAGCAGCGGACAAATCGCGTCCAGCTTGTGCGCGGCAATCTGCTGCTTCGCCCAGTCGTAATCTTCCTGCGTGCCGATGACGAACTTGATTTCATCCGTCGCCTGCAAGTGCGCGATGTTTGAAAAAAGATTCCGCGCCACTTCGCCGCTGCCGGGACATTTCAAATCCATGATGCGGCGGACGCGTGGGTCAATTTTGGAAACGTCGTGCGCGCCGCTAGTTTCGATGAGCACGGTGAAGCCGTCGTCGCAAAGCTGGTGCATGAGCGGCAGGGAATTCTTTTGGAGCAACGGTTCGCCGCCGGTGAGTTCCACGAGGGGAAGTGCGGAGTGCGGAGTGCGGAGTGCGGAGTTTTGGAACGGCGCGGCGAGTTCGCGAACGCGGGCCAGAATTTCTTCGAGCGATTTCTTTTTTCCTTCTGTGAACGCATACGCGGTGTCGCAGTAGGAGCAACGGAGGTCGCAGGCGGTGAGGCGGATGAAGACGCACGGCAGCCCGGCAAAGGTGCTTTCCCCTTGCAGGCTCAAATAGATTTCGTTGACGACGAGCGATTCGGACACGCGCCCAAGCTACGCGGAAACAGCGCGGGGAAACAGGTTTTTCAACGCACGGCTGGCATTTGCAGCGGCGTGGATTATCTTTCGGCCAATCAGATGAAGCGAATCATTCCAGCGGTGGCGGTGGCGGCGGGATTATTTTTTGGATCCGCCGGATTGCGGGCGCAGACGATGGACATCATCGGCGTGACCGCCTTGCGCGGAGCCATCACCAACCTGAACGGCGCGGGCATCCGGGTGGCGCAGCCGGAGGCGGGTGACGGCGCGGTGGGCAACTGGGAGGTCAATCCAGCCACCGTGAACCAGCCGACCAATTTGTTCACTTACATTTCCACGCTCGGCAGCGCGACGACTTATCCCAACCTTGTCGGCGCGGAGTCCGGTCATGCGGGCGAGGTGGGCCGCCAGTTTTACAGTCCGGTTTATGGCGTGGCCACCAACGTGGCGCACGTGGACAACTACGAGGCAAATTATTTCATTAACACCATCGTGAATACGCTCACGCCCATCAACGGGAGCATCGTGAACCAGAGCTTCGCCGACCCGGACACGAACAGCCAGGCGACTTATGACTTGAGATACGACAACTACGCCGCGCAATTCAAAACGCTTTTCATCTCCGGTGCGGGCAACGATGCGCGGGTGGAGCCGCCCTCGACGTGCTACAACGGCATCAGCGTGGGCGCGTTCTGGAACGGCGGCAATGTTGGCGGCGCCGGCCCCACGCCGAACGGCGGGCGTTGCAAGCCGGACATCACCGCGCCGAATGTTTACACGAGTTTTTCCACGCCACTGGTTTCAGGCGTGGCGGCGCTGCTGGCGCAGGCGGCGTTGCGCGGTGACGGCGGCAGCGATACGAATTCCGCCTTTGATCTGCGAACCATCAAAGCGCTTCTGCTCAACGGCGCGGTGAAACCGGCGAACTGGACGAATGCAAATTCATCGCCGCTCGATGCGCGTTACGGTGCGGGCGTGGTGAACGCGCTGAATTCCTATATGCAACTGGCGGGGGGCAAACAAAATTACAGCGTCACGAACAAAGTTTCCGTGGGCGCCGTCCACCCGCCCACCGGCGAGACGGGAACGGTGGCGGTTTTAAGCGGCTGGAATTTTTCCACGAATGTCAGCGGGCGGTCGAATTCGCCCGGGTCGCAGAACGATACGATTCATCATTATTATTTTAACGTCTCCAACAGTTCGCCCGCGGTGCGGTTCACCGCCACGGCGACGCTGGTGTGGCTCCGGCAGCAAAGCCAAACCGCGATCAATAATTTGAATTTATTTTTATACAACACCGCGAACAGCAACTTGGTGGTCAGCAGCACGAGTGCGGTGGACAACGTAGAGCATTTGTATGTCACCAATCTGGCGCAAGGCCGTTACGACTTGCAGGTGTGGAAGGCGGGCGGCAATAACACCGCCGTGGTCAGCGCGAGCGAGCCGTATGCGCTGGCGTGGGAATTTGTGCCGCCGCCGGTGCTGGCGATTTCCGGCGGCACCAACCGCGCGCTGAACTGGCCGCTGTATCCGCAGGGATTTTTGGTGGAGGCGCGGACGAATTTAATTTCCGGCGCGTGGAGCACGAATGGATTTCCATTTCCCGTCGTCACGAATGGGGTGAACAACATCCCGCTGAACACGACGAATGCCGAGCAGTTTTTCCGGCTGCGGAAGCCGAACTTGTGAGCGCGGAATTCCGCTGGAGTTCACGCTTCAGCGTGTCCGGACGGGGCAAGCTAAAGCTTGAACTCCAACCAAAATTCCCCAGCGCGAAGTGGTTTCCAATTTTGTAGCTTTGGCTGATGGCTTCCGTGATGAAATTTTTCCCAATCTCCACCGCCTGCGGTAAAGCGTGGCCGAGCGCGAGCGCGGCGCAGATGGCGGCGGAATAAGTGCAGCCGGTTCCATGCGTGGAAACGCCGCGCACGAACGGCGCGGTCAGGAGCAGTTCCGTTTCGCCGTCGAAGAAAACGTCAATGGCCGCGCGGCAATTTTTCAGGTGGCCGCCCTTGAGCAAAACCGCGCAGCCGAAGTCGGCGTGAATCTTCCGGGCGGCGGCGCGCATTTTTTCCGGCGTGGAAATTTTTAGGCCGGTGAGAATTTCCGCTTCATCCAAATTCGGCGTAACGAGGGTGGCGAGCGGGAGAAGTTTTTCTTTCAGGGTTTTTTCGGCGGAAGACTTCAGCAAGCGCGCGCCGCTCGTGGAAACCATCACCGGGTCAACGATCAAGTGCGGAGTGCGGAGTGCGGAGTGCGGAGTGCGGAAAAAGTTTGCGACCACGCGGATGTTTTCCGCCGTGAACAACATCCCCGTCTTCACGGCGCGCGGCGGCAGTTCGGCGAACACGGCCTCAATTTGTTGGCGCAACATTTTGGGCGAGCACGCTTCCACGCCGAGAACGCGCCGGGGATTTTGCGCGGTGAGGCAAGCGATGGCGCTCGTGCCGTGGACGCCGAGCGCGGCAAAGGTTTTCAAATCCGCCTGCACGCCCGCGCCACCGCCGCTGTCGGAGCCGGCGATGGTCAGGGCGACGGGCAATATTTTCCGTTTCGTCATGGCGGCGATGATTTCATTTTTGCGGGGGAAACTCCAGCAGCGGCCCGCGCGTTTTCCGCATCAGGATTTCGTTCTGGCCAGCGACTAGGAAGTTTTCCAGTTCGCCGACTTTACGGTAGCCGAGCCGGTCGTAAAATTTTTGCGCGCGGGGGTTGAAAGACGACACGCACAGGAAAACATTCTTGCTGCTCGCAAAAATTTTTTCTTCCGCAAACCGCAGGATTTTTTCACCGAGGCCGCCGTTTTGAAATTCGGGAAAGACGGCGAGCAGTTGGAGGTAGCCATCGAACGAGCCGCCGAAATGGAGGATGAGGATGCCGGTGATTTTTGCATCCCGTTCGGCGACGAAAACTTCGCGCTGCGGGTTCGTGAGGTCTTTGAAAAGTTTTTTTGCCGGGATGCCGACGGTGCGCCACGGGCCGAATTCCATCAGCCGCGCCACGCAGGCACGAGCTTCGGCGTCGTCGTGCAGCGGGCGGATGAGCAGGTTGTTCACGGCACAACTTTAGCCGAAACAGAAATTTTTTGAACCGCTAATCTGCGTCCATCGGGAACGATGCTGACGGAATAATTTTTAACCACAGATGGACACAGATAAACACAGATGAAGACGAAACGCAGAGGCGCAGAGAACGCAAAGAGGCGCAGAGAATTTTTTCCTCTGCGAGCCTCCGCGTTCTCTGCGTCTCTGCGTTTCGCCCCGGTCTTTTTTATCCGTGTCCATCGGTGTCCATCGGTGGTTTCAGCCGGATGGATTCGGTGAATCGGCGCTAATTTTATCAACGAAGATTAGCGTGGATTAGCGGTTTCAAATTCGGTTCACTGGCGCATGGACAAAGATAAAGTGGCGGAAATTTTGGTGGAGATTGGAACGCTCTTGGAATTGAAGGGTGAGAATCCGTTCAAGACGCGGGCTTATGGCAATGGCGCGCGGACGATTCAAAGTTTGACGGAGCCGCTGGAGAAATTGGTCGCGGAAAAACGGCTGGGCGAAATCAAGGGCATCGGCGAGGCGCTGGAGCAAAAAATCACGGAGCTGGTCGAAACGGGGAAATTGAAATATTACGATGAGTTGAAGGCTTCGATTCCGCCGGGGTTAATCGAGATGCTGGAAATTTCTGGTCTCGGCCCGAAGAAAATCCAGGCGATGCAGAAAAAACTCGGCGTGGATTCGATTGAAAAATTGGAGGCGGCTTGCCAGGCGGGGAAGGTGGCGGAGCTGGATGGCTTTGGCGAAAAAACACAGGCGAACATTTTGGAGGGCATTGAGCTGAAGCGCACTTACGCCAGCAAACACCGGCTCGGCGACGCGCTGGCGGTGGCGGAACCGATGCTGGAAGTTTTGCGCGGCCATCCGGCGGTGATTCGCTGCGGCACGGCGGGGAGCTTGCGGCGGTTCAAAGAAATCATCGGGGACATTGATTTGCTGGCGTCGTCGAAAAAGGCGGCGGAGGTGATTGAATTTTTTGTGACGCAGCCGGGCATCGTTAAAATTTTGGC
>JAYVQV010000394.1:0-5464 GCA_043776855.1 Limisphaerales bacterium
ATCCGCCGCGCCCGCGTAGAGATAATTCGCCCGCACCGCGTGGCCTTCCGCCTCGGTCTGCTTCGTGAACGGAATCCGATCCTGATTGTCCGTGCCGCCATCTTTCACCAAGTCGCGCATGGCGAGAAATTTTTTGCCAAGCTCCAGATAACGCGGCTCGCCGGTGGCGCGATACAAATCCATGATGCCCATGTAGTGCGACGCGCAGATGTTGTGCAGCGCCAGTTCCGGCGTCGGCTTTTCAAAAACTTTGTCGAGACAATCCGCCGCCTTGCGCGCGACGTTCAGAAAATTTGTTTTGCCGGTGACGCGATAATGCACGCTCGCCGCCGTGAGCAGTTGCCCCATGTTATAGACCTCCCAGTTCATCCGGTCGCTGAACGGCGCGACCTTGGAATTGGTATCGCTCAAACGCCATTGCACCCAGGTATCAATGTAGCCATTCGTCATCTGCGCCCGCGCGATGACCGCGATGATGTCGTCCAAAGTTTTTTGCAACGCCGCGTCATTCGTCACCGCCAACGTCGCGCTCGCGCCTTCGAGAAACTTGTAGAAATCGCCGTCGTTGAACGAAGCCCCGCGCACCTTGCCATCTTTCAGTCCGGCGACAATCTCAAAGTTGCGAAGGAACTGCGTGTAATTCGTCCCCGTCATCAGCCGTGCCATGCTGGGAATCATCTGCGTGCGGCACAACTCGAAGCGGTCAAAGAAAAATCCGTCCGTCCAGTGAACTTCAGACAACGCCATCGGTTCAACTTTGGCGAACGGAGATTTTTCAGCGGCAAAAGTTGCGGAAGCAAAAACGGACAACCAGACGAACAGCGCCAGCAAACTAATTGGTGTTACGCTCACCCTCACCCTGACCCTCTCCCCCGGGGAGAGGGAACAGCCATCGGCGCACCTTGAAAATTTGTTCGGTGACTGCACCATCGCCGCATCATTTGTTTTCACTTCGGAACGCACGGCAAACCAAGCGCGCCCGCATCCATCCGCGACGGCCGAGCGTTTCTCCCTCTCCGGGGGGAGAGAGCCGGGGTGAGGGCGGACGTTATTTTGTTCCCACACAAATTTCATTTCATTCCTTTCCCCGCATCCCGCTTCTCCAATTTCACCGACGACGGCACGACACCAAGAATCACGAAACTTCCCTTGCCGATGAATTCCAATTTTTGTTTGCCAGCTTCGTAACGGAACGCGTGGACGTTCACGCCGGGACATTCCTGAATCGTCGCCGCGTTTTCCAGCACGGTGTCCACGCCGCCGCGCTCGTCCGCCTGCGCGGCGAATTCCAGCTTCGGCACCTGCAGCCAGAGGTCGCGCGGGTCGTTGAAATAGCCGACCAGCACCTGCGACGGCTCGCTCAACTCAATCTCCACCGGCTCGTAACGTCCGTTCTTCGCCGCCTCATGTGAGAAACGGATGCCCGTCAAACCGCTCAACTCTGGCGCGAGTTTTTCGACGATGTATTTGCGGTCGGCGAAAACTTTTGCGCCTAGTTTCACTTCGTAAGTTTCTGCGTTCGTGCTGATGAGTTTGAATTTCGCGGCCGGCCACACCGCGACTGGAGCGCCGAGCACCTGCTCGGCAAGTTGCTGTCCGTTCGTGTCGAGCCGAGCGGGTGCTCGGCGCTCCGCCGCCAGCTTCGCCCGGAAATCTTCCAACTCCTGCTGGTAAAACGGCAGCAGCTGCGACCAGAGATAATTTGTCCCCACGCCGTTCTTTCCGCCCGGCACGGGAATTTTCCGCTGCGAGGTCTGCATGGAGTTGGCGAAGCGATAGTTTGTTCGGGTCAGCGTCGTCAAAAGCTCAAACGCTTCCACCGATTCGCCAAGCCACTTCTGCGCCTTTTCCATGTCAGCCACATCTTTGCTTTTGCCGAAGCGAAGCACTTGGGTGGCGGCCTTGGCTTTGGCAGCGTAAAAACCTGCCAGCAACCGGATGCAGTAAATGTCGTTCTGCAACCGGATGAATTCATCACGATTTCGGGTGACACTTGCCGCCGCCGCATCAATCTTTTCAACAGCATTGTAAGAATAATCCAAAACCTCCCGACAGATCGTCTCCGGCGTTTCGCCAACGTGCGGCTCGTGGCTCAATTCTTTGCGGACAAATTCATCCAGCCGTTCACCCGGTGGCGACTGCGACAACCACAAATCTTCAATCGCGCCGTATTTGTTTGGGTTCACCAGTTGGTCAAGCGTCATGCCGAGCGAGAGCGTCTGACGATTTCCTTCCGTGATTCCAAAACGCCGGATCAAGCGCGGCGCGACTTCGCCCATGTTGTTGTAGGCATCGAGAATTTTTTCCGCCGCGTTCGTGTTGCCGAATTTTTCCGTGAGACGCCCAATCCAGTAGGCGCGGTCTTCATTCGCGTTCACGTCAGGATTCCACGCGTAGCGCGCCCAGGCCTCGAACCAAATCCAGTCACGATTCCATTGCAATAGTGGCACAGGCGTCTCGCCTGTGAGTTTCTGTTCCGCGCTTGGCTCCACAATGTCCGGCGAGTAAGGCCAGTTCCAATACGACAGCGGATACAGATGAATCCCGCTCGCACCCAGCCGGTCGCGCGAAGCCAAAACCGATTTGCGAATGAACTCTGTCGCGCCATAGCGAAACGGTTCGAGGTTCGAGAGAATGTGGACGTTGACGAGATGCGGACCGAGCTTCGCCATCGCCTGGTGCGTGGCCTGGCCTTTGCCGCGCGGCTCCCATGTCGTCAGCGATTCGCCGTTGTATTTCGTTTCTGTGAATAAATTGGAATAGACCGTGAAACACGCGGGCATGATTTTTTCCGGGTCCATCGCGTGCGTGCGGATGACCACGGGCGGCTGCTCTTTCAAATTCGCCGCACGCATCCCATCCAGCACGCCGGGCAAAATCGTGTTCGTCGCCCAGTTGACCTGATTTTCCGTTTCGCGCAGCGCCTCGCCGAGACAGACCATCAGGCCGACGTTCGGAAATTCCTTCACAAATTCCGCGATGGACTTGCGCGTGTAGTCCGACGCGAGCGGCGTGGGCGCGGAGAGCTGCGTGGAGACGCCGTGTTTTTCCGCGAGCGGTTTCGGCAGGAAAATATTGTAAAACATCTGCACGAGCCAGATGCCGCGCTTGTCGCACTCGGTCGCGAGCCAGCGGAACTGCTCCTGATTTTTCGCGAACACATCGTCCGGCACTTCCACCGCTTCGGGATAATCTTTCAGCCGCACGAGCGATGAGAACGGATGACCGTTCCAGAGGTAAAGCGTGTTCATGCGGTTCGCGCAGAGAAAATCCAGATACTCCGTCCACAATTTTTTGTCGTAGAACCACGGGAACAATTCCGGCGTGTAGGGATACTCATAGACTTTTCTGCCGGGCAGGATGAATGTCTTTTGCATCGCGACACAGGTGCCGCGCAGTTTCATTTTCGGCCCGTCGTTGACGAACAAATCGTCCGGCAGTTTGCCAGCGGTGCGAATTCGTGTTGCCAATTCCAAGCAGCCATACAAAACGCCCGAATCATCATTTCCCATCACTTGCAAATTATTGTTGTCCATTCTTTGCGACACGACGAACGACTCACGTTCCCAGCCCGCCCGCAATTTTGAGATGTAAATTTTTCTCCCGCCGTTCTCCGCCGGTGCTTGCGCCGACATCACGGCGGAAAGTTTTTTCGCATCGAAACGAACCACGGACGCATCCACTTTCACCGCCTTCAGCGCCTCGGCAATTTTCTCCGCGCCAAACTGCACGCGCGGCGCGGCGTTCGAGGCGATGACGATGGAAACCGTTTCCGCGCGAACAATTCCGGCGGCGAACAGCGTCAGCGCGAGGAGCGCGCAACTCGACACCCGCACCATCATCGGGGCGCGGCATTCATGCCGCTTCAATGTCCTTGAGTCGGAAGGCTTGGAAAAATCTGGAGCCGGACGCATGGCGGAAGGTGAAGCGGCGTGAACGCCGCGCTCCGGTCGCGCCTGATTGGTGCAGGCGTCAAGTTGCGCCGACGCGAGCAGCGGCAAAAGTTTTTTCATGCGATGCCGGAAATGATTCTCCAAAACCCCGCCCGCGCCAATAGGAAAAACGCCAAAGGAAAACCGGTTTCTGCCGCGCGCACTTTTTCTTCGGGGTGGAACCGGCTTCCAGCCAGATTCCGCCCACGATAAAAATTGTCAATCATCGCCCACGTCCTTCAGTTGCATGGCCGTCACGCCGGTTTCCGGCAGGATGCCGGAAACAACCGGCTGGAAGCCGGTTCCACCCCACCGCTTCACTCGCCGATGAAGTGCAGCGCTACGCGGCGCGTATGCGGATGCGTGCGATGCTCCCACAAATAAATTCCCTGCCACGTTCCGAGTGCGAGTTCGCCGCCGTGGACGGGGATGGAAAGATTCACCGCCGTCAGCGCAGTGCGGATGTGCGCGGCCATGTCGTCAGCGCCCTCGGCGGTGTGGATGAACAGCGGGTCGCCATCGCGCACGAGGCGCGCGAAAAACGCGTCGAGGTCGCGGCGCACATCGGGGTCGGCGTTTTCCTGGATGAGGAGCGAGGCGGAGGTGTGGCGCAGATGCAGCGTGAGCAGGCCGTCGCGTAATTTATTTTCGGTAATCCATTTTTCCACGGCGGCGGTGAATTCAATCAAGCCGCGATTACGCGTCGGGATGACGAGTTCGTGGAAAAATTGGCGCATGACGAAAATGTTTAACGACGAAACACGCGAACTACACGAAAAGAAACTTACGCCCCGGCTCTTTTTACTTTCGTGTATTTCGTGGTTGAAAAAATTACTGCACGGGCGCTTCGGTGGCGACGGGTGCGCCTTTGTCAGCGAGCATTTTTTCCAGTTCGGGATTGTGCGGCTGGCCGGTGGCGAGGGCTTTTTGATAATGCCAGCGCGCGAGTTGCGGCAGCGACGGCGTCTGGCTCAAATAAATCACGGCGAGATTGTTGTGGGCGGGCGCGTAGGTGGGCTCCAGTTGCAGCGCCTTGCGGAGCGCGGTTTCCGCTGCGACGCGCTGGCCTTTGTGGCTCAAGGTGACGCCGAGATAATTCTGAATCTCCGGATTGTTCGGATCAATTTTGGCCGCGCGGCTCAAGCTATCGAGCGCGTCGTCGTATTTCTCCTGACGAAATTTCAGGAAGCCGAGGGTGGAAAGATTGTAGGCGTCGTCCGGGCTTTGCACGAGCGCGGCTTTGATGTGTTTCTCGGCGGCATCGAGCTTGTCTTGCTGCAATTCAATCGTCGCAAGGTTGGCGAGCGCGAGGGCGTTGTTCTGGTCAAGCTGCAAAATTTTCAGGTAGTCGGCTTCGGCCTCGCTGAACTCGCGGTTGGAAAAATGCCGCTGGGCGGAAGCCACCAGCGCAGCGGTGCCGGCGGGAAGTTCGCGGACGGAATGTTTGGTCGGGTCAATGCTGGGCGCGGTCTGGCGAAACAGGGCGAGTTCCTCGGCGGAATAGGGAATGACCTTCGCCTCATCCACGGCGA
>JAYVQV010000395.1:0-5463 GCA_043776855.1 Limisphaerales bacterium
TCCCGCCAGATGACTGAAAATTCCTTGAGCAGCATCGGCGAAGCCTTCGGCGGACGCGACCACGGCACTGTTTTGCACGCCTGCCGCCTCGTCAAAGACCGCATGGAAGTGGATTCCAATGTGCGTCAAGTCGTCCACTACCTTGAGAAGCAGTTGACGCGCTGAATCGTTTTTAATTCTGCTCTGGCGGTCAGGAAAAAATCCGTCAAATGAATTTGTTCACCACCGATCATCCGCTGGAATCAGAATCGGTTCAACTTTCCAAGCGCGCCCGCCGGTGGCTGGTTGCGGCAGTTTTAATTTATCCGGCCTATTTGATTTTGCTTGGGCCAGTTTGGGCCATCGAAGGCCGCGGGGTTTTGAATTTTGCTCCAGAAAAATTTCGACGGGCAATTTATTATCCAGCCACGCCAGCCATGATGATTCCGGGATTGAATGACCTCTACGAATCCTATTTGAATTTTTGGTATGCAGACCCGGACGCAGCCGAAACAACCCGGTAGCAAAACGCGTTTAAGATTTTTACACTCCACCTCAAAATGCCCGCCATTGAAGTCAACGGATTGACGAAGGCCTTTCGCACCTACAAAAAGCAGCCCGGCTTTTCCGGCGCCGTGAAGGGTCTCTTCCGACGGCAATACGAGCAGACCATTGCCGTCAACGACGTCAGTTTCAAAATCGAACCCGGCGAACTCGTTGGCTTCCTCGGCCCGAACGGCGCGGGCAAGACCACCACGCTCAAGATGCTCGCCGGTTTGATTTATCCCACGGGCGGCACGGCGAAAGTTCTCGGCCACATCCCGTGGGAACGCCACGACGCCTACCGTCGCCAGTTCGCCCTCGTGCTCGGCCAGAAAAACCAGCTCTGGTGGGATTTGCCCGCGCGCGAATCGCTGGAGCTGAACGCAAAAATTTACGGCATCCCGAAAGAGCGTTTTGAAAAAACCGTCGCCGAAATGACCGAACTGCTCGACGTGAAGGACAAGCTCAACGTCAGCGTCCGCGAGCTTTCCCTCGGCGAGCGGATGAAGATGGAACTCATCGCCTCCCTGCTCCATCAGCCCAAGATTCTTTTTCTCGACGAGCCGACCATCGGCCTCGACGTCACCTCGCAGAAAACCGTGCGCGATTTCATCCGCCGCCACAACGCCGAGCAGAAGACCACCATCGTGCTGACGAGTCATTACATGGCCGACATCCAGGAACTCTGCGAACGCGTCATCATCATTGACCACGGCAAATTATTTTTCGACGGCAAGCTCTCCGCCATCGTGGATCGTTTTGCCGACAGCAAACTCGTAAAAATTCAGTGCGACAAAACCGACTGCTACGCGGATGAAAATTTAAGCGCCTACGGCGAAGTCGTGGAAAAAACTCCCGGCACCATAAAATTCAAGGTGAAACGCGACCGCGTCATCCCGACCTGCAAAGCGCTGCTCGACAATCTGCCCGTGACCGACATTGACATCTCCGAAGTGCCGATTGAAGACGTCATCCGTCAGATTTTTGCCCGCTAGTTTTTGTCCGCCACAAAGTTTGGATTGACATTTTTTCAACCCGCCCGCCATCCGCCAACGCGCGGAACTTGCAAATTCCAGCGTTTTGGTTACTTCTAATCGAAATGTGGCGAGCCTTTGCCCGGTGGTTTTTAATCGGAAGTCTTCTGCAAACGTCGGTCAGCTTTGGCGCGGAAACCGCCGAGGTCAACCTCGACTATGTGGCGCAGCGCGCCCTGGACCGCGCCAAGACGCCGTTCCGCTCGCCGCACGTCGAGTTGCCTTCCGTCCTGCGCCCCGATTTTCTCGACTACGACAAATACCGGCAGATTGAATTCCGCCATGACCGCGCGCTCTGGGCCGCCGCCGGGCTGCCGTTCCGCACGGAATTTTTTCATCCCGGCTACATTTATCACGAGCCGGTGCGCGTGAATGAATTCACCGCGTCGCACACGCAGCCCATCCGCTTCGTGCAGGATTTTTTCAATTACCACTCGCTGAACATTGGCAAGCAAATCCCAACCGACATGGGCTACGCGGGCTTTCGCGTGTTGAGTCGGCTCAACGCACCTGACCGCTGGGATGAACTCGGCTCGTTTCTCGGCGCGAGCTATTTCCGGCTGCTCGGAAAAAACCAGCGCTACGGCGAATCCGCGCGCGGCCTCGCGCTCGACTCCGGCGAGAACGACCGCCCGGAGGAATTCCCCATCTTCACCGACTGGTGGCTCGGCAAGCCGGCGAGCACCAACGACGACACCTTGCACCTCTTCGCGATTCTCGACAGCGTGAGCTGCTGCGGCGCGTATGAATTTTATATCCGCCCCGGTGAGACGACCACCGCGAGCATCCGCTCCGTTTTGTATTTCCGCACGACGAACAACGTCGCCGCCGTCAGCAAAAATAAAAAACCGCTCAAGACCATCGGCCTCGCGCCGCTGACCAGCATGTTCTGGTTCGGCAAAAACACGGAGCGCAAATTTGACGACTACCGCACGGAAGTCCACGACAGCGACGGTCTCCTCGTTCACATGGGCAACGGCGAAGTTTTTTTCCGTCCGCTCGACAATCCGGCGGCGCTGCGGCATCAGGTTTTTTCCGCGCCAAACATCAAGGGCTTCGGCCTGCTGCAACGCGAGCGCAACTTCGCCGCGTATCAGGACTCGTTCAATCTCTACCATCAAGTGCCGAGCGTGTGGGTCGAGACGGACGGCAACTGGGGCGACGGCGATTTGCACCTCCTCGAATTAAGCACCGGCTACGAAGGCCTCGACAACATCGTTGCGTTTTGGAATCCGAAAAATAAACCTGCGCCGCTCGCGCCATTTCGCTTCAGCTACACGCTGCACTGGGAAGGCGGCGAGGCGGATTTGAAACACTCGCCGGATCGCGTCGTTGCCACGCGCATCGGACCGGACGCGCAGTTCAAAGGCGCACGACAATTTGTTTTGGATTTTGACGGGCCGAAGTTTGACAAGATTCCCGAGGACAAACCGCCCGTGGCCGTCGCCAGTTGCAGCGCGGGCGCGCGCATCGTGGATCAATTCGTCTTGCGAAATAATTTCCTCGGCACCTGGCGCGTCATCGTGAAAGTGATGCCCAAGCCGGACAGCCACGAAGCCGTTGACCTGCGCTGCACGTTGCAGTCCGGCACGAACACCATCGGCGAAACCTGGGTCTATCAATGGAGCCCGCCCTGAACATTGCGCGTGTATCAGTTTGCTCTGGCTCCCTCTCCCCGTCGGACGGGGAGAGGGTTGGGGAGAGGGGATTTGATCTGGCGAACAAAATGCCTCCTCTCCCCGGCCCTCTCCTCCATCCGATGGAGGAGAGGGAGAAAAATTCCAAATGACCGACCACCTGAAAATTCTGCCGGATGTCTCCGGTGAAATCGCCGGACGTTCGCTCGACGAATGGAACGCGGCGTATGTGAAGGTGGAAAATTATTTTCACGCCCTCCGCATCCGCAACAAGCCCCTGCTCGGCCAGCTCACGCTGCGCGTGCTCGAACGCGCCCAGCGCCGCGCGCCCGCCGAACCCGCGCGCACCGCGACCGAACTCGCCGCCGAAGAGATGGATCGAATCGTGACGGACTGGTTCGCGGAAGTCCTCCAGACTTCGCCCATCGGCAGCGAACAAACGCTTTCCACGCGCGGTCGGCTCGCGCTGCTGCTCGCCGATATGCCGGGCAAATGGCAGGATCAATTTCTTCGTCCCGGCCCGTGGCCGGCGGAATTTGTCGAGTCCATGCGCGAAAGTTTTTTCCGCGCCGGCCCGGATTTTCAGTTGTCCAAAATGGCTCCGCGTCCGCTCGACCTTGGGCCCATCACAACGCTTACGAATTTTGGGCGGCTGCCTTACTTCCGCATGGTCATGGTGTGGACGGGATTTGCGCTATTGCTCGTCGCTATTTTTTGGCTCTCGCACGGCGGGTTTGAAAAGGTCAGCAGCCAGTTCCTGCTGTTGATTGAATGGTTCCGGCAAAATGGCTGACGCTGGTGAGTCGTTTCGCCGGATGCCTCACGCAAAGGTCGCAAAGGTCGCAAAGCCGATGGTTGTTTTTCCTTGGCGTCCCTTGCGTCCTTTGCGTGAGGCAAAAAAACGCCGCCGTGCTAATTCACAAACGAAGTCTCGTTGCCTTGCAGCAAGGCCTGCGCGTATTCCTGCCACGCCGTCAGCGGCAGGGCTTTTTTCAGAGCGCCGACGGGTTGACGCTTGGCGGGCTTGCCTTGGGGATTCAATTTCAGCGGCGCGACCTCGGCCACCATGTTCGTTCCGTCGCCCAGCAACTGCGTGGCGTTGACGAATTCCAAACCAAGCTGCATTTCCATCGGCTCCGGCAGGCGCTGGTAAATGCGCTCGTAAAGATATTTCAACTTCGCCTCGTCGGTTTCCGCATCCTTGAAATCCTTCACGGCCACCAGCCGTTTCGCAAGGCTGATGACGAGCGGATTATTCATCAGGAACAACGCCTGTTGCGGCACGGTCGTCTGATAACGCTGGCCGGTGACCATCGCGGGATCGGCGAAATCAAAATTCACCCACACGTCAGGAATGTTCGCGCGATCCACCAGGCTGTAAATCGTGCGACGGTTTGATTCCGCCGCGCGTCCGGGCGGCAATGGCCGGCCATAAAGATTTGTCTCGAGCGTGCCGCCGATGGCCAGCAGCGAATCGCGCAATGGCTCGAACTCCAGCCGCCGCGTGTTCGCGCGCCAGAGCAGGCGGTTGCCCGGATCAATCTCCGTGTAGCGCGGATTACTCGCACTCGTCTGCTGATAGACGCTCGACAACATGATTTCGCGGTGAATTTTCTTGATGCTCCAGCCGTTCGTCACGAAATTCATCGCCAGCCAATCGAGTAATTCGGGATGGCTCGGCGGCTCGGACATCGTGCCGAAATCGTCCGGCGTCGGCACGAAGCCCGCGCCGAAGTGATGTTCCCAAATGCGGTTGACCATCACGCGCGCGGTGAGCGGGTTATTTTTATTCGCGATGGCAAAGGCGAGTTCCAATCGTCCGCTGCCATTCGTATAGACCTGCCGGTTCGCCGGCGAAAGCACTTGCAAGAAACGACGCGGCGCGATTTCGCCGCGGTTGCCCGCTTCGCCACGGATGAAGACCGGCGAGTCGTGGCCGCGCATCGTATCCTCGATCGTCATTGCGCGCATCGGCGCGGCGCTGTTCGTCAGCTCCAGCATCGCGATGCCGTGCTCGACGCGCTGCAACGTGCGTTGCGCTTCCTTCACGGCTTCCTTGTCTTTGCTTTTCCGTAATTTGGGCAGTTCGCCGATCAAGTTGGCTTCCTCTAAACCCAATTTCTCACGCTGGGTGCGATACGCCTCATACTCCGACGTGACATAAACCGTCGAGACCACTGGCTTCAATTTCGGCTCCACGCAACTGTCAAAAATTCCGCGCAGCGAATAATAATCCTTCGTCGGAATCGGGTCGAACTTGTGGTCGTGAC
>JAYVQV010000396.1:0-5461 GCA_043776855.1 Limisphaerales bacterium
GCGGAGCACGAAGCGCGTCTGCGCCTGCGGGCCTTCGGAGGAATCCACGACGAGCAGCACGCCGTCAATCATGTTCATGATGCGTTCCACTTCGCCGCCGAAATCCGCGTGGCCGGGGGTGTCCACGATGTTGATGTGATAATCTTTGTATTTGAACGCGGCGTTTTTGGCGCGGATGGTGATGCCCTTTTCTTTTTCCAAATCCATGGAATCCATCAGGCGTTCCTCGGACGATTCGTGCTGGTTTTCGCGGAAGGTGCCGGATTGTTTCAGGAGGCAATCCACGAGGGTGGTCTTGCCGTGGTCAACGTGCGCGATGATGGCGATGTTTCGGATGTGCTGCATATCGTAAATGACCGGGGAGTTCACACGCTAAAATACCATCGCGCCAGACGGACGCGAACGGGAAAGCGGCGGATTTGCCGGGCTGCGTATAATGGAGATTTGCGGCCAAAGGTCAAGCCGCGCTTCGGGGAAATTTGGGTGCGTCAGAACCGGTGAAAACTTTCAGCGGCAACCGCCGCCGTCACGCGCCGCTCTCGGCTTTGACGCGGTGCACGGTGATTTTATCAATCCAAGCGAGCACCAGCGCCGACGCGACAAACGTCATGTGAATGATGACCTGCCACATGATCATCTGGTTGGTTTTAGTTTCTGCCTCAATGAATGTCTTGAGCAAATGAATGGAGGAAATGCCGATGAGTGCCATGGCGAGTTTCACCTTGAGCACGCCGGCGTTGACGTGTGACAGCCATTCAGGTTCGTCCGGGTGGCCTTCCAATTTCAGCCGCGACACGAACGTTTCGTAACCGCCGACGATGACCATGATGAGCAAGTTGGCGATCATCACCACGTCAATGAGACCCAGCACGGCCAGCATGATTTCCGCCTCCTTGAGCGTGGTGGTGTTGGCAATCAAGTGCCACAGTTCAATCATGAAGTGATAGACATAAACCCCTTGCGCGACGATGAGGCCCAAGTAAAGCGGCGCCTGCAGCCAGCGGCTCAAGAAAATCAGGTTGCCGATGGCGTTCTGGGAACGGTTGGTGTTATTCATTTTTTGCAGATGGTATGGCGGCGGTAAAACAGCGCACAGTAGATACGTTCCAACTCGGATTTGTTCAAACATTATTTGCGGACGGGAGCTGGGTGCCTGGGTGGTGAAATTTTTTCTCCACACACTCTTTAATTCATGAAAGCCCCTTGGTTGACGGCGGTTCAGGCAGATGCACCGCCGTATCTTTTTTCGGGTCACGCTCGAACACTTTGTAAAGCGTCGGCAGGATGAACAGTGTGAGCAGCGTGGAACTGGCGAGTCCGCCGATGACGACGGCGGCGAGCGGCTTCTGGATTTCGCTGCCCGGACCTTGCGCGAACAACATCGGGATCAGGCCAAGCGCAGCAACGCTGGCGGTGATCAGCACAGGACGCAGCCGGAGAACCGCGCCTTCGATCACGGCCAGTCCGATTTCCATGCCTTCACGCCGTAGTTCGTTGAAGTAGCTGACCATGACGACGCCATTGAGCACGGCCACGCCGAACAGCGCGATGAAGCCAACGCTGGCGCTCACGCTCAAGTTGAAGTCGCCGATCACCAGCGCGAGAATTCCGCCGATGAGTGCGAAGGGGATGTTGAGGATGATGAGCACCGCCTGCTTGATGGAGTTGAACGAACTGAACAGCAGGAGAAAAATTCCCGCGATGGTAATCGGCACGACAATGGAGAATCGTTTCATCGCGCGTTGCTGGTTTTCAAACTGTCCGCCCCACGTCATGAAATAGCCGGTCGGCAGTTTCACGGCGGCGTCAATCTTCTGCTTTGCCTCTTGCACGAAGCCGCCGAGATCGCGGTCGGTGACGTTGGCGGAGATGATGACGCGCCGCTGCGCCATGTCGCGACTGATTTGGGACGGCCCTTCCGTCACATAGATATTGGCAAGCTGGCTCAACGGAATGAGCGCGCCGGACGGCGACGGAATGAGGATGTTGCGGATCGGCTCAACGTCGTTGCGGGCGCTTTCGGGGAAGCGGACGGCGAGGCCGAACACTTTCATGCCTTCATAAATCTTGGTGGCTTCCTTGCCGCCGATGGCGACTTCGACGACATCCTGCACGTCAGCGACGTTGATGCCGTAGCGGGCGATTTTCGTCCGGTCAATTTCAATTCGCAGGTAGGCGAGGCCGCTGATCTTTTCGACGGCCACATCCGCCGCACCGCGCACTTTGCCGAGCGCGCGGGCCACGGCGTCGCCTTTGGCGGCCAGCACGTCGAGGTCATCACCGAAAATCTTGATGCCGATTTGTGATTTCACGCCGCTGACGAGTTCATCCACGCGCATCGCAATGGGCTGGGTGAAGCTGGCGGAGATGCCGGGAATTTCGGCCACGGCTTCGCGCATCTTGGCGACCAGTTCCTCTTTGGTCTTCGCGGTCGTCCATTCGGTGTAGGGTTTGATCATCACATAGGTGTCGCCCAGCTCGACGCCCATCGGGTCGTTTGATTTTTCAGCGTGGCCGGTGCGCGAAATCACGGTGATGACTTCGGGAAATTTCATCAAGGCGGCCTCAACCTTGGTTGCGAGTTCGGCGGATTGCGCGACGGAAATGCTCGGCAGGCGGGCGACTGTCACGAGGATCGAGCCTTCTTCCAGCGGCGGGAGAAACTCCGTGCCAATGCGCGGCACAAGTGCAAACGAACCGCCGAGCGCGAGCAGCGCGACGATCACCACCGGCACCGGATGCCGCACACAGGGCCGGAGCGCGAAGGCGTAAGATTGTTTCAGCCAGCGGATATGGAACGGGTCATGTTCGTGCGGGACTTGCTTGAGGAAAATTGTGCAAAGCATCGGCACGAGCGTGAGCGAGAGAATCAGCGAGCCAAGCAAGGCGAACGCGATGGTGAACGCGAGCGGCGCGAACATTTTTCCTTCAAAACCTTCCAGCGTGAGCAGCGGCAGAAAAACGACGATGATGATGAAGATGCCGAAGACCACGGGCCGGCCTACTTCCTTGGCGGCGTAAAGCACGGTTTCAATTTTGCCTGCGTGGACATGCTTCAATTTACCGGGCGGCTCGGTGAGATGCCGGTGAATATTTTCAACCATCACCACCGCTCCGTCGGCCATCATGCCGATGCCGATGGCCAGACCACCGAGCGACATGAGATTCGCGCTCAAGCCATACCAGCGCATCATGATGAACGCGAACAGCGCGGCCAGCGGCAAAACGAGCGTGACGATGATGGCGCTGCGTAAATCGGCGAGCAGCACGATGAGCATGATGAAAACAAAGATGCCGCCTTCTTGAAGCGCCTTGGTGACCGTGTGAATGGCGGTCGTGACGAGGTAAGTGCGGTCGTAGAACGGCACGAGTTCCACGCCTTTGGGCAAAGCCTTCGCGAGCGCGGGAATTTTTTCCTTCACCGCGTTGACAACATCGCGCCCGCTCGCGCCCTTGAGCATTTGCACGATGCCGCAAACCACCTCGCCTTTGCCGTCGGCTGTGGCCACGCCCTGACGCAGTTCCGAACCAATCTTCACCTCTGCCACATCGCGCACAAAAATCGGCGAGTGCTCGTGCGTGGCGACGATGATGTTTTCGATGTCGCTCATGTTCTTCACCAGCCCCAATCCCTGAACGATGTATTGCTCGGAAGCGTGCTCGATAAAATTTCCGTTGGCGTTTGCGTTGTTCTTTTGCAACGCCTCGAAGACCTGTTGCAGCGAGACGTTGAACGACGTGAGCCGGTCGGGCTTGACGATGACTTGATACTGCTTCACCCGTCCACCGAACGAACTGACATCCGCCACGCCGGGCACGGTGCGCAACAGCGGACGCACGACGTAGTCCTGCAACGTGCGCAGTTCGGTCGCGTCGTGTTTTCCGTCCTTGCTGACGAGCGTGTATTGAAAGACTTCACCGAGGCCCGTGGTGATTGGCCCAAGCTCGACATCCGTTCCGGGTGGCAACTTTTCGCGCACGCCCTGCATTCGTTCAAACACGAGTTGCCGTGCAAAGTAATCGTTCACCCCGTCTTCAAAAACCACGGTGATCATGCTCAGTCCGATCTTGGAAACGGAGCGCACCTCGGTCAGGCGCGGCAGTCCGCCCATCTCAATTTCGATGGGGCGCGTGATGAGCTTTTCCACCTCCAGCGGCGACATGCCGCCCGCGCTCGCCAGGATTTGCACCTGCACGGTCGTCACATCGGGAAAGGCGTCAATCGGGAGGCGCTGCCAGGCCATCACGCCGAAAACCGTAAGGATGGCCGTGCCGAGAAAGACCAGCATCCGCTGGCGGACGGAGAATTCGAGAATGAGTTTGATCATGTTAATCAGCCTCCATCTCGCTCTTGAGCATTTCAGACTTGAGGATGAAACTGCCGGTGGTCACGACTTTCTCGCCCGCCTTCACGCCATCGAGAATCTGCACCCGGCCCAACTGTTCCTCGCCGAGTTTCACGACGCGCTTTTCAAATTTATTTCCGTCCAGCGCGACGAACACGATTTGTTCCTCGCCCTGGGTTTGCAGCGCGGCGTCGGGAATGAGTAAAACATTTTCCAGAATGGTGGTGATGATTTCCACATCCGCGAACATCCCGGGCTTCAACCGCGCATCCGCGTTATCCACCGCGATGCGGACTTCCAGCGTGCGCGATGCGGATTCAACCTGATTGCCGATGAGGACGACTTTGCCGTGAAATTTTTCCTGCGGATATGCCAGCACGGTGAACGTCGCGTCCTGCCCCAGCTTCACCGCCGCGATGTCGCGCTCCTTCACTTCGGCAATCGCCCAAAGCTGCATCGGGTCGCTGATGGTGCAGATGTCCCTGGCCTTGTCCACGAGTTCGCCCACCGTCGCGCCGCGCTCGACAATCACGCCATCTATCGGTGCTTTCAGTTCCAGTTGCTTGCCCAGCAACTCCGGCGACTCGACGAGCGCCAGCACGTCGCCCGCCTTCACGCGGTCGTTCAAATCAAAGTTGAGTTTCATCAACCGACCTTCCAGTGTCGGCGTGACCTTCGCCGTCTTGTTCAAATTCAGGCTGATGCGCCCCGCCGCTTTGAGCGTCATACCGAGGCTGCCTGATACCACCGGCTCGCTCTTGAGTGCGACGTGCTCCAGGTTTTCCTTCGTCAGCGTCACAATGTTTGCGTCGTGCGCGGCTTCGGGTTTCGTTTCGACGACTGCTTCTTTTTTGCCGCAGCCCGCAAGGGCGACGGCGAGCAGCGGGAGAATCAATAATTGTTTCATGGTAAAATTTATTTGGTCTGGTTGGGTGATTGGTTGATTTGGTCAAGCGGAACGCCGATGGCCGATTCCAATTCAGCCTGCGTCTCAAAAACTTTTTGCAGCGTGTCAAAATAATCCGCCTGCGTGCCGAAGTAAGTGCGCTGCGCTTCGAGGTAAAGCAGCAGCGGCGTGCGGCCTTCGGCATAACCTTGCGTGGCCGCGTCCAGTG
>JAYVQV010000397.1:0-5452 GCA_043776855.1 Limisphaerales bacterium
GACGAATCAGGATTTCGGCACCATCTTCGCCATTGGCACGGCGGTCTACGGATTTTCTTTTTTGCTCAACGGCCCGCTCGTGGACAAGATCGGCGGCAAACGCGGCATTCTCATCGCCGCTGTCGGCTCGTCGCTCGCGAATATTTTGCTCGGGGTGCTGACGTATTTTGTCGTCATCGGGAAAATAAAAAACCACATCGTCCCCGCCTACTCCACGCTCTACGCGTTGAACATGTATTTCCAAAGCTACGGCGCGGTCTCCATCATCAAGGTGAAAGCCTACTGGTTTCACGTCCGCGAACGCGGCGTGTTCGGCGCAATTTTTGGCGCGTTAATTTCCATCGGCATTTATTTTGCATTTGACTGGGGCGGCAAAATTGTCGAGCTGACCAAGGCTGGCTCTACCGGCGGCTGGTTCCATGACCTCCTGCAAAAAGTTTTCGCGACCAACGTCACCGTGGATGGCCACCTCGTGAACGCCACTTGGGCCGTCTTCTTTATTCCCGCCGCCATCATCCTAATTTGGGTGGCGCTCGACCTCTGGCTCATCAAGGACACGCCCGAGCAGGCTGGCTTCGCGCACCTCGACACGCATGACGCCTCCTCCGGCAATATGCACGTCGAACTCACCACGCTCGACCTGTTGAAAAAAGTTTTCGCCAGCAAGCTCATGCTGCTCATCGCGCTCATCGGCCTGACCTCGGGAATTTTCCGCAATGGCATCCAGAACTGGTATTTTATTTTTGCGGCGCAAGTCTCGCAGCCCGGCGCAGAATTTTACAAAAACCACTGGGGACTTCTCCTTTGCATCTTCGGCATCGCCGGTGCGTTTTTTGGCGGCTGGATTTCGGATAATCTTTTTCAAAGCCGCCGTGCGCCGCCCGCCGCCATGCTGTCCGCGCTCGTCGTCGGCTTGACGATTCTCATGGCGACCTATCTTTTCTCTGCGCCGTTATTCT
Source organism: Limisphaerales bacterium (assembly GCA_043776855.1). GTDB lineage: Bacteria > Verrucomicrobiota > Verrucomicrobiia > Limisphaerales > UBA11358 > UBA11358. Next base: position 960 of record JAYVQV010000397.1, read on the forward strand.
TGGGGCTTTGCTGCGTCCTGGTCGTCATGGCGTCCGTCGGCCTCACGTCCTTGATGGCGGGAACCGCCGCCACGGATTTTGGCGGGCGCAAAGCCACTGCGACTTGTTCCGGCGTGGTGGACGGCTGCACTTATCTTGGCAGCGCGATTCAATCTTTCTTCATCGGCAACCTCGTGCCGAGCGAGAAGGTCGGGGAGGCGGCGACTTTTTGGGGCATCACGCGCGACTGGCATTGGTGGCCGGTCTTCATGATTCCCTTTGCGCTCGTCGGCCTGACCATCGCCATCAAGCTGTGGCACGATCTGCCCGAAGCGACCAAGCGCTACAATCAAAGCGTGAAGGACAAGGAAACTCCGCTGACACTCTGATGAAGGGGTGCCGCTTGACCCGGTTGCGGTCTGGCTCCCTCGCCCCGCGAGGCACGAGCGGGGAGAGGGCTGGGGAGAGGGGATTTTAATTTCGCAAACCATGGGCCTCCTCTTCCCGGTCCATAGCCGCTGTCGCTGCTCCTCCTCCGAGGAGGAGAGGGAGTGGAATCCACGGCGCAGCCCAACCGGGTCAAGCTGCACTCCTGATGAAGTGAAAGTCTGCCGCCCGGCCTGAAAATTTTTCCGGGAAGTTTTTTACCGGGAAACTTTTCCCGCCGCGAAATAATCCAGGAAGCTGATGAGTTGATCTTTCGCCGACTTGCGCGGCACGATGCAGTCAATCAATCCGTGTTCCAAAAGAAATTCCGCCGTCTGAAATCCCGGCGGCAAATCCGCGTGCGTGGTGTCCTTGATGACGCGCGGGCCGGCGAAGCCGATCATCGCGCCTGGCTCGGCGATGTTCAAATCGCCCAGCGCCGCGTAGCTCGCCATCACACCGCCGTAGCTGTTGTTCGTGAGATAGCTGATGTAAGGCGACCGTTGCCGCGCGTGATACGCGAGCGCGGCACTCGTTTTCGCCATCTGCATCAGACTGAAAACACCTTCCTGCATCCGCGCGCCGCCGCTGGTGGAAATGATGATGACCGGCCAATGCCCTTCCGTGCCGCGTTCGATCAGGCGCGTAAGTTTTTCGCCCACGACCGCGCCCATCGAACCGCCCATGAAACGAAAATCCATCACCCCGAGTGCGACTTGATGCGTGCCAATTTTTCCGATGCCGGTGACGACGGCGTCCTTGAGCATCGTGTTTTTTTTGTCGCGGTCGAGCTTGCCCTTGTAGCCGGAAAATTTCAGCACGTCCACGCTGACCATCTCGGCGTCCATCTCCTCGAAGGTGCAGGTCTCGACGAGCGAGTGGATGCGTTCGCGGGAGGCGATGGGAAAATGATGCGCGCACTTGGGGCAAACCTGAAGGCTTTCGCCGAGTTCCTTGTCGAAAATCATTTCTTCGCAGCCGGGGCATTTGACCCACAGACCTTCGGGAATCTCGCGTTTCTTGGTGCGAGATTTGTCGCCGCCGAGCTTGAGCTTGCGGATGAAAGTCGTCTGCGCCGTCTTCGGCGGGGGCGTCAAGGCAGGCTCAACTTGCACGACGCCTTCAATCGTTTTCTTGAACGAAGTGGTATCCATTGATCCAAATCTTAATAAATTTACAACCCGCGTGCAACCGTCCAGACACACGGTTCCGCCGCGCCCGCCGCCCGCAAAGTTTTCGCGCACGCGTTCGTCGTCGCCCCCGTGGTGAAAACATCGTCGAGCAAAATATATTTCCGTCCGTCCAGCCGCCGGCCGTCGCGCACGGCGAACGCACCGGCCATGTTCGTCGCGCGCTGGTCGCGCGTGAGCTTCGTCTGCGTGAGGGTAGGGGAGACACGTTGGAGAATTTTTGTCTCAACCGGAATCTTCAGCGCGTCGCCGAGATGCCGTGCGATCACTTCCGCCTGATTGAATTCCCGCTCACGCTCCTTCACCGGATGCAGCGGCACGGGGATGATGCCGTCCCACTTCTCCGCGCGCAAAACGGGAACCGCCGCGCGCAGCAGCAGGTCGGCGAGAAAATTTTCAAACCACAATGCTTTGGAATATTTGAAACGATGAATCGCCTCCAGCACGACAGTCTTCGCCACCACCGCCGAGCGCGCGGCAGTGAAATACAGCTTCAGGTCGTGACAGTTGGTGCAGACAAACTTGGTTGTCAGGGCACCCGCAAACGGCAGCCCGCAACGTTCGCAAAACGGCGCGCGGATGAAACGCACCTGCGCCCAGCAACGTGGGCCGACGAAGCCATCGCGCGGCGTAGCCCGCTCTTCGTGACAAAGCTGGCAGACTTCCGGGAAGAACAAGCCCAGCCCCGCGCGCGGCCATTGCGTCCAAGCTTCCGGCGGGAATGATTTAGGCGTGATGGGCATGGCGGAAATTTATTTCAGCCAGCGCCCGTGGGAAACAACAATCTGTGACCGCCAAAGTAGGGCAGGCGTCTCGCCTGCCTGGACGAGCGCGTCAGCGCGAGCAGTGGCGTCGGCGATGCCGACGCTACCATTTTCAGACAGGCCATAAACCGAAACGATGCAAAAGAAATCTCACGCAAAGGTCGCAAAGGTCGCAAAGGCAAAGTCCGAGGCTGGGTTCGGGATGCCAGATTGTTATGCCCCATTCAGTGAGCGGTGCTGCCGGGGAAAATTATTTTCTTTGCGGCCTTTGCGCTCTCTGCGTGAGTCCAGTTTTTCTCAACGGCATGGATTCGGCTAATCCACTATCGTTGGCAAGTTGCAAACCGAAAAACAAACCCGCCAACTGGAAAGCCAGCGGTTCTAGTGGTGGCGTAGTGGGACAGGCGTCTCGCCTGTCGTGTTCCAAGCTTTGCCCCAAACACAAACTGGACAGGCGAGACGCCTGTCCCACTACTGCCGCTAGATTTCAGCTTGGAAATCCGTTTTCCCGGTGTAGTGTTTCTGGCAAACAAGGTTCCCATGATTAAGACATTTTTCGCAGTCGGGCTGTCGCTTTGCGCCGTCGTCGCTGGTTTCGCCCAGACGCCGGTGTGGACGCAGTTTCCCAATTCACCCGTCGGTGCCGGAAGTTTTCGCAACGACGACATCTATTTCACCGACCTCACAAACGGCTGGAGTGCGCGCGGCAAGGACGGGATTTATCGCACGACGAATTACGGCCAAAGCTGGTTCTCCGTCACGCCGCACCTCGTCACAAACGTCGCGCACTTCCGCTCCGTCAGTTTCGCCACGCCGCTGCATGGCTGGGTGGGCAACCTCGGCCCTGGCGCTTACGACAGCGGCGTCACCGACACCAATCTGCTCTACGAAACCTTCGACGGCGGCGGCACTTGGAGCATTGTGCAGGCGATCAATGATTCCGGCATGAAAGGTTTTTGCGCCATTCACGTCAAGGATCCGCAGCACATCTATGGCGTGGGGCGCGTGCGCGGCCCGGCGTATTTCGCGAAGTCCGAGGACGGCGGCGCGACGTGGTGGATTACAAACCTCACCGCCGCCGGCGTGATGGGCGGGCTGATGGATGTTTATTTCATGAACACGAATCTCGGTTTCGCCGTGGGCATGGACACGAACTCATTTTATACCCCGCCGTATTACGGCAGCATCGCGCGCACGACGAACGGCGGATTGAACTGGCAGGTGATGGCTTCCGTCGCCGTGACCAACAGTTACTTTTGGAAAATGTCCTGGCCCACGACGAACATTGGCTACGTCTCGCTCCAGCAAAATAATTCCTACAGCTCATTCGTTTTTTACAAGACGACCGACGGCGGCAACACCTGGGTTTCTAACGGTATTCCGCTTTCCGCCATCGGCTCGCCCGCATCGTTTGAATTGCAAGGCATTGGTTTCGTCAGCACCAACGAAGGCTGGCTCGGCGGCGGCGCGCTCGCCGCGCCGAATAATTTTATCCACACCACCGACGGCGGCGCGACGTGGAGCACGATGGGTTATGTGAATGCAAATAATTTGAACCGCTTTCGTTTCGCCAGCCCCACGCTCGGCTATCTCTCCGGCATCAAGCTCCACGTCTTTCACGTCCCGCTTGCCGCGACTGTTTTACCTGCGGCCACCAACACTCCACTTGGCTCCAATGTGACTTTCAGCGCGACCGCTTACGGCACGGCGCCGATGCAATTCCAATGGCGCTTGAACGGAAATAATTTGAGCGGCGGCACAACGAATGGCTTCACCGTCACGAACATCAGCACCGCCAGCGCGGGAAATTACGATCTCATCATCAGCGATTTCAGCGGCTCCGTGACGAGTGCCGTCGCCGTGCTGAACGTCCTCGGCGTAACCAATCCGCCCGTCATCACCACGCAACCGCAGAGTCAGGTCGCGAATCTTGGTTCCAACGCCACCTTCGCCGTCAACGCCACGGGAACCGCGCCGCTGAATTATCAATGGTTCTTCAACACCAGTCTCATCACCGGCGCGACGAACACGAGTTACACGCGCACGAATGTCCAATCCGCCACCACCGGAAATTATTTTGTCATCGTTAGCAATCCGGGCGGCAGCGTGACCAGCGCCGTCGTCACGCTCGCGC
>JAYVQV010000398.1:0-5441 GCA_043776855.1 Limisphaerales bacterium
GCTTCGTCCACGGCGCCAAGAAACCGGACGTGCGCCGCCAGCCCGAGTTGCGCGGCCTTTTTTTCAAACGCCGCCCGCTGGCCATGTCCCACGACCAGCAGTTCGAACGCCAGCCCTTTTTGCACCGCACGCGCCAGCGCGGCGAGCAGGCATTGCAGACCCTTGAGCCGGAAATTATGCGCCACGAACAGCAGCGTCAATTTTTCCGCGCGCCGCCGTGTGGGATTTTCGGCGGGATGAAAGAATTTCAAGTTCACGCCGTGCGGCACGGTCACGATGCGGTCCGGCGACAGCCCGAAATCCGCCACCATCTGGTCGCGCACCCGCCGGGAAAAAACCATCACCTGCGTGGCGGAATCGCGCGCGAGCAAGCGGCTTTGCGCCTGCAGGAGCCAGCGGCGTTTGAAGTTGAAGCCCGAGCCAATCCGGTGCAGCCAGCGGGAAATTTCCGAGTCGCGCGAATCGCGCGAGGCGAGGATGCTCCGCCGCTGCACGCCCATGTGCGGCTGATAATGCGTGACCCCCGGCAACGCGATGGTCGAGAGGACGGTGGCATTTTTTCCTTGCAGGCGTTTCTGGATTTCGCGGGCGAAGTTTTTTTCCCGGCACAGCCCGGAGCCGGCGGCGGGGACGGTTTCCAGCCGGACGCCATCCGCCGCAAACGTCGGGCACGCGCGGCGCACGAGCGCGTGAACGGGCCGTCCGTGCCGGGCAAGGAACTCCGCGAGGTTCGCCAGGTAAATTTCCGCGCCGCCCCGCTGCCGACTCAACGAGTCCGTGATGAGGATGACTGGCCGACTCATGGATAAATGCCGGGGCCGGGGCAAACCACCCGGCGAATCTTCTGGAACGACTGGGGAAAAATCTCAAGGGACATAATTCAATTCAAATAAAACATCGGGCCGTTTTCCCCGCTCCCACCGTTCGCCGATGAGGCCAAGGAGCCGGGCCGGTGCGTAAAAACATTTTCAAGATTGAGCCGCCATTTACCAGAAAAATGTCGGGGCGCGCATCTGGTTGGGTGCAGCTTGACCCGGTTGCGGTCTGGCTCCCTCGCCCCGCGAGGCACGAGCGGGGAGAGGGCTGGGGAGAGGGGATTTTTTATTTTGCAAACCATTGGCCTCCTCTCCCCTGTCCATAGCCGCTGTCGCTGCTCCTCCTCGGAGGAGGAGAGGGAGTGGAATCCAGCGCGAAACACAACCGGGTCAAGCTGCACCCCATCTGGTTCACTGCACTTTCAGCGTCCAACGTTTTCCCGCCGGCTGCAATTTCATGCGGGCGCGGAAGGCGCGCGAAAGATTCCGGGAGTTCAGCGCGGCCGCTTTTTTCCCGGCGGCCAGCACGCCGCCAGCTCGCAACAGCAGCACATGGGAAAACACCGGCACAATTTCCTCGACGTGATGCGTGACGAACACGAGCGCCGGGGAATTTTTCCGGGAGCCGAGCCGTTGGATGAATTGCAGAAAATGTTCGCGCGCCGCCGGGTCGAGGCCCGCGCACGGTTCGTCGAGAATCAGCACGCGCGGTTGCGCCATCAGCGCGCGGGCAATCAGCACACGCTGGCGTTCGCCCTGTGACAGCACGCGCCACGGACGGGCAGACAAATATTCGCACTCCACCTGCCGCAATAATTTCAGCGCTGAATTTTTTTCCGCCCGCGACACGCGCCCCCAGAAATCTATCATCGCGTATTTGCCGCTCGCCACGGTTTCCAGCGCGGGTTCCTCCTCCGCCATCATCTGCCGGATGGAGGAGCTGACGATGCCAACGTGCTTCCGCAATTCGCGCCAGTCAGACTCGCCGTAAATTTCACCGAGCAGAGAAATGTTTCCGTCCGTCGGCATCAGATAGCCGGTGAGCGCGCTCAACAGGGAAGTTTTGCCCGAACCGTTCGCGCCGAGGATGACCCAGTGTTCGCCGCGCTGCACGCGCCAGTTCACGTCGCGCAAAATCACCGTGCCGTCGCGCACGATGCGGAGGTTTTCCACGGACAGGATGGGAGCAGACTTTTTCAAGGTTCGTGGAAAAAAATTTCAAACAGAAATCCAAAATTGAACCCAGATTCCGAAATGTGACCGGGAGCGCGCCCGCCCCGGGCGCAGTTTTCCGCGCCCTCGCGAAAAACATCGGGCGCACAGAAATGTTACCAACGTCCCGGATTCTCCCGCGCGCAACCGCCGGACGCGAGGGCGCGTCCGGCCACACCCGGGGCGGGTGCGCTCCCCAACTACAGGGTTCGGGATCAAATCTTCACCTTGAATTTCTCGCCACGTTTTACCGACGTAACGAACGCTGCCATGAGCTGCGGAATCATTTCCAAATCGCGCAGGCTGACGACCTCGACGGGCGAGTGCATATAACGGTTCGGCAAACTGATGAGCGCGCTCGCGATGCCGCCGCGCGTCCAGAAAATCACGTCCGTGTCCGTGCCGCTGCTGGCGGACATCGCCTCGTGCTGCAATGGAATTTTTTTCTTCTTCGCCACTTCTTCGAGCCGCTTGACGACTTCGGGATGATTGCAGCCGCCGTGCGTGATGGCCGGGCCGCTGCCGATGCGCGTGTCGCCGTGCTGCGTCTTGCTCACGGTCGGATAATCCGTCGCGTGCGTCACGTCCACCACGAGCGCAATTTCAGGATGCAGCGAATACGCGATCTGCCGCGCGCCGAGCAGTCCGACTTCCTCCTGCACATTCGAGACGGCGCAAACTTCGCAATTCAATTTCACTTTGGATTCCTTCAACAGCCGCAGCGTTTCCGCCACGGCGAAAGTTCCAATGCGATTATCGAACGCCCGCGCCACCGCGAGGTCGCCGCGCAAAATATCAAATTCATCCGTCAACGTGATCGGATCGCCGACGCGCACCAGTTGCTCCGCTTCCTTGCGGCTGCTCACGCCGATGTCTATGAAGAGGTCATGGATTTTCGGCAACTTCGGTTCGCCGTCCTGCTTGGTGAGGTGCGGGGCGACGTTGCCGACGACGCCCTTCACCGCACCGCCGCGCGTGTGGATGACGATGCGTTGCGCCTTCGTGATGGCCGCATCCACGCCACCCATGCGGCGGACATAAATAAAACCGTGGTCATCAATGTAATTCACCGCCATCGCGATTTCGTCCGCGTGCGCCGCGAGCATGATGCGCGGGCCGCCGCCCTTGTTCAGCACGGCGACGCAATTGCCGTAGGCGTCGGAAAAAGTTTCGTCGGAAAATTTCTTGGCGTAATCCAGCCACACGCGCTGGCCGCGCGTCTCGTGCCCGACGGGGCTGGGCGTGTTGACGAGGGTTTTGAGAAAATTTAATGATGCTTCGCGCATGACGGCAGGCTAAATAAAACGCTCGGAAAAATCAGCAACCGTTTTTTTCCAAGCTGGGTCGCCTATAAACAAGCGGGTGGTGGGTTGGCTCGCGCTGCGAGCCGACCCGTCGCCGATCCCGCAACTGCGGGAGTCAGGCGACGGAACGCCGGTTTCATCAATGTCACCCCATAGTTTTTCAATTCACCGCCTCCGAACCTTTCGCGTATTGTCACGGCGTGCCAAGCATCAAAAAACTTTTCCACGCCGGCTGGCGTCATCGCCGTGGCCTCGTCCTTGGAATTATTCTCACCAGCGCCGGCTGCGCGTGCCTGCCGCCGCGACCCTATCGCCCGGTCGAACCGATTCCCGCTGGCATCATGGATATGCACTGCCACATCGCGGGCATCGGCGCGGGCGGCAGCGGCTGCTTCATCTCGCCCAAGCTGCGCGACAACTGGCGCTTCAATATTTACCTCCGCGCATTCGGCGTGACCAAAAAAGAAGTCCAAGAAAAAGGCGACGCCCTCATTGGCGAAAAAGTTTCCGCGTCGCTCGCGCAAAGCCGGTTCGTGCGCGCGGCCATCATCCTCGCGCTCGACGGCGTGGTCGGCGCGGATGGCCAGCTCGACACGAACCGCACGGAAGTTTATTTCCCAAACGAATTTGTCGCCCGCCTCTGCGCGCAGCACACAAACCTGCTGTTCGGCGCGTCGGTGAACCCCTATCGCACCGACGCCATCGAGCGATTGGTCTGGGCGAAAAATCATGGCGCGGTTCTGGTGAAATGGATTCCGCCCATCATGGCCATCAATCCCGACGACCCGAAGCTGGTTTCGTTCTATCAAAAAATGGCGGAGCTGAAACTGCCGCTGCTCTGCCACACCGGCGAAGAGAAATCATTTTCCAGCGCCGACGATTCTTTTGGCGACCCGGAAAAACTGCGGCTGCCCTTGAGTCTCGGCGTGACAGTCATCGCCGCGCACATCGCATCGTCGGAAAAATTTCACGGCGAACGCGGCCCCGACCGGCTGGCGCGGCTGATGCGCGAATTTCCCAATCTCTATTCGGACATCTCCGCGCTGACGGATTTGAACAAGCCGGGCTATTTGCGCGAGGCGCTGACCAAGCCGGAGTTTGCCGGGCGGCTGGTTTACGGCACGGACTTTCCGCTCATCAACACCGCCCTGGATTCGCCGTGGTATTGGCTGCGGCTGTCTTTGAAACAAAAACTGGAAATCTCGCGCACAAAAAATCCGTGGGATCGCGACGTGCTGTTGAAACACGACCTCGGCGTGCCGACGGAAATCTTTGCGCGTCCGGCAAAAATGTTTGGTGCGAACTGACAACTGGAGATACGGTTTTACCGGGAAGAAAATAATTGATGGGTGGGCAGGCTCGCGCTGCGAGCCTGCCCGTCGCCGAGCGAAGCGTCAGGCGACGGAATCATTCGTGCGCCGACACGTTGCCGCGTCTCAAAGTGCCTGCTTCGCAGGCAAAGTTGGTCGCAGCGCGACAAACTCCACCAGCGCCGCCGGAGCGTCGGTGTCATGCCAGCCTTCCAGTTCACTGCATGATTTCCGCCGGGGCGCGATTGGCGCGCAGCAGTTGCGCCATCGTCTTCATGTGCGGGTCAATGTGATTGAAGAATTTTTTGTAGGCTGGGCAGAGGTAATTCAATCCGTCTTCGCCATCCGGCGTCTGAATGAAACGATGCTTCGGACATTCGCCATTGCAAGCGAAACGCACTTCGCACTCGCGGCAAAATTTCGGGAGCGAATCCAGCTTGTCGTTGCCGAATTTTATTTGCGCCGGTGAATTCAGCATCGCGCCGAGACTTTGGTTCATCACGTTGCCGAGCTGGTAGCGCGGATAAACGTAGTGATCGCAACTGTAAAGATCACCGTTGTGCTCGACGGCCAGCGCCGCGCCGCATTTCTCCGCGAAGACGCAGAGCGACGAGCCAAGCCCCATCCAGTTGCCAAGCGCGGTGTCGAAGAGTTGCACGAACGTCGTGCCCACATCCTTGCGAACCCACTCGTCAAAGATGGCACAGAGGAAATTTCCGTATTGCTCCGACTCCACGCTCCACGGCGTGACACTGGGAGCGCTGGCTTCCAGCCGGCGAGTTGGTGTTAGTTTGCCGAAA
>JAYVQV010000399.1:0-5433 GCA_043776855.1 Limisphaerales bacterium
GATTCAAATTCCTTTTGCCCGGCCAGCTTTTCACCACGCGCCAGAACTTCCTCGGTCATCTTGGTAAAAATCGCGCCGGGCGCGATGGCGTTGATGTCCGGCGGATTGCCGGACCATTCGGAGGCAAGCATTTCAACAAGCCGCACGACACCGGTCTTCGCCACGCCGTAAGCGGCGAAGTTTGGGCGCGGACTCGTGGAACCACCACCGGAAAAACAAATCACTTTGGCGCGGGTGGAAGATTTTTTTAGCAGCGGATACAGCGCACGGATGGTGAAAAAGGTTCCGTCCAAATTGACCGCGAGATTTTTGCGCCACGCGAGCGGGTCAATCTCCATCGCGGGGCCAATCGGCCCTTGGATTCCCGCGCAGCAAATCAACGCGTCGAGCGAAGTCCACTTTTCGGAAATTTTCTTCGCGCAATCTTCAACGGCGTTCCAATCGCCGACGTCGCATTGAAAACTGAAGCCGTCCTGCGGCGAGCGGGCGAGGCGGCAGACGGCGTGACCGCGCGCGGCGAGCGTGTCGGCAAGAAACTTGCCGATGCCGCTGCTGCTGCCGGTGAGGACGATTTTCATGGGGAAAAGCGGAAAGCGGAAAGCGGAAAGCGGAAAAATTTAACGCCCTGCAACCGGCTTAATGACAGGTTAAAAAAAGGTGATGCAAAAAAAAGCGGCGCGCAACCATGGGTGCTGCGCGAATGGTTTCCGCTTTCCGCTTTCCGCTTTCCGCTTTTATTTTTCATTTTCTGTTTTCGTAAACCCACTGGTTGGCCTGCAACCATTGGAGCGTGCGACCGATGCCTTGTTCAATCGTCAGCGACGTTTTCCAGCCGGTGCCTTGAATTTTTTTGGTCGAGAGGAAGATGAACGGGTTGTCGCCGACCCAACCGCGTGTGCCGCCGGAGTATTCGAGCTTGGGTTTCAGGCCAAGCGCGCCGCAGATGTAGCCGACCGAGTCGTTCACTTGAACGTATTCGTCGTTGCCGAGGTTGTAGATTTCCACGCCGTGCTTCGCCTTCTGCGCCGTGCCTTGGCCGATGACGTGCAGCATCGCGCTCACGCAATCCTGGACGTAGAGATAACTTTTACGCTGCAAACCATCGCCGAGAATTTTCAGGCGGTCGGGATGTTCAAGAAGCTGTTTGTAGAAATCGAAAATGTGGCCGTGCGTGTAGCGTTCGCCAAGAATCGAGACGAAACGGAAAATGTAGCCTTCAAACTTAAACCCTTCGCAGTAGGAGGAAATCATGCCTTCGCCAGAAATTTTTGACGCGGCATAGAGCGAAGTCTGAATCGGAAAAGGCGCGTCTTCGGGCGTGGGAATCACGGCGGACTCGCCATAGACCGAGCCAGTCGAGGAGAACGCGATACGCTTGATGTCATTGGCGCGCATGGCTTCGAGGACGTTGAACGTGGCGACGGTGTTTTGCTGCAAGTCCTTCGACGGATGTTCAAGGCCGAAGCGCACATCGGCATTCGCCGCGAGGTGAAACACCGTGTCGCAGCCAGCCATCGCCTTGGTGAGCGCGGGGAGATCGAGATTGTCGCCTTCGGTGAGTTTGAAGTTGGAATTCTTCAGCGCGCCCTCGATAAATTTCCGCTGGCCGGTGGAAAAATTATCCCAGCCGACAACAGTTTTGCCGTCGGCGAGCAGCCGGTCGGCGAGCGTGCTGCCGATGAATCCAGCGGCACCAGTGATAAAAACTTTTTGCATGACAGATGGAAAATTTAATCATGAAGCGCACTGACTGCCAGCTTTTTGACCGGGAGGTAGTGGGTCAGTTAGTGGAGCGCCGAGCATTGCTCGGCTCGTAGGGCGTTGGTTTCCGCCTCTGGCCGAGCAATGCTCGGCGCTCCGATTTCAAATTGACCTGCTGCCGACCGCGATTCAGATTTGCCGTCGGCCGCCAAAAGCCGAAGCCGTTTGCACGCAGTCGGCACGATGATAATCCGCCTTGACGGACAACGCTAACGGACGCACCGTTCGTTCCATGAAATTTTCAATTCTGGCCTTCCCCAGTTGTTGGATACTGTTGCTCGCCGTTCTTGCAGCTTCCGCGTCGGCGGCCGAGGACGCGATGGAACCGCGCCTGACCGTTGAATTGCGCGACGGTTCGCGCATCGTCGGCACGGCGGTGGAAAAAAACTTTCGCTTCAAATCCCCGTTGTTGGGGGTGGTGAAGCTGGCCGCCACGGACATCCGCTCGGTGGAATGTTTATCCAGCAACAGCACCAAGGTCATCACCGTGAACGGCGACACGTTGAACAGCGCCTTCACCGACACGGCCATAACGCTCAAGACCGGCTTTGGAAAAATTGAAGTGGCGACGGATTCAATCCGCAAACTGACCGTCAGCGCGCCCGGCGTATCTGGCGGTGCGAAACGGCCCGGCCTTGTGGCGCTGTGGTCCGGCGAAGACAACGGCAAAGATTCTGTCGGCAACCACGATGCGGAATTGACCGACATCGGCTTTGCGGAGGGAAAAGTCGGCCGGGCGTTTTCTTTCGATGGAAATAATTCTGTGGTCAAGATTCCGGCCAGCGATTCATTAAACGTTGGAGCGGGAAGCGGAATGACAATTTGCGCGTGGATCAACCCGTCAGATATTTCAAAGAACAACCCCATTTTTGAGTGCGTGCAAGCCGGAGTCATTGGCGGAACCCAATTCTACATTTATCCACCGCATGGGGGGGCGGGCAGCCTTTATGGGATGTTTTGCGACACCCGAGGAATGCCGCATTATTTTTCTGCCGCCCAAGTTCTGGTTCCAGACGTTCTTCAACATGTTGCCTTGAGCTACGACAGAAAAACGGGGGTGGGAAAAATTTATTGCAACGGGACGGTGGTGGCGCAGCAACAGCTTGGGTTTTTCACGCCGCAAACCTCATGCGATTTGTATGTTGGCAAACGCCCCTTAATTGGTGACAGCCCGGAAACTTATCAGTTCACAGGAGTAATTGATGAGGCGTCCGTCTATAACCGCGCCTTGTCCGCATCTGAAATCAAAGAAATCTGCACCGCGGACAACCATGGTGAACCGCTGCCTGCCCCCGCCAGCCGTAGTTATCAGAAGTTTGGAAATTCGTTCGGCGAATAAACCCATGTGTCACCTGCGGTTTCTGGTTTGCCGCCTAGTCGCGTTTGGTTACGATAGGCGGACGTATGGCCAATTTCATTCTCAAAGGAATCCAGCGGACGGTGAACCGCGCCCGCGATGCGGCGGTGGATCGTTGCAGCGACTGGGCGGGGCAGCAGGCGGTCGCATTGAAGCCGACGAAGATTCTTGATGTGGGGTGCGGTGATGGCGGGACGTTGCTGAAATATTTCAAGCCGGGTGAATGTGAATTTTACGGCATCGAAGGTTCGCCTGAATCTCAGAAAGTGGCGCGGGAACGTGGCTTCAAGGTCGTGGGTTGCGATCTGAACGGCCGCTGGCCTTATGAAGACAACCAGTTCGATGTGGTGTTCAGCAATCAAGTCATTGAGCACGTCCATAACTGCCGGCTGTTCGCGGCGGAAGCGTTTCGCGTTTTGAAACCGGGCGGCACGGCGGTGGTCACGTCGGAAAATCTTTGCAGCCTGCTCAATTGGATGGCGCTGACGTTGGGCTACACGCCGTTCTCGCTGATGCAAACCTGCGGGCGCTACATCGGGAATCCGCTGGGCATCCATTACAACGAGACGCACAGCGAGGAACTGCCGCTGGATCATCCGGCGTTTTCCGGCGTGTCCGGTCATGTGCGCGTGTTGACGGTTCGGCAGGCGCAGGAACTTTTCAACCTCGTTGGTTTTGAAAGCAGCGCTCATTCCATTGGCATCCTGCCGTTTCCTGATGGCGTCAGTCAGATGCTTGAAGGGATGATAAAACATCGCGGACATTTTCTGAACATCCACGCCCGCAAGCCGAAGGCCAACGTAAAATGACTTCGGCTTCCGAACTTCTTCCCCGCATCAGCGTCATCATGCCGACGTTGAATGCCGAAGCGATTTTGGAGAACTGTCTGGCGTCCATCGCGAAGCAAACTTATCCGCGCGAAAAAATTGAAATCATTCTCGCCGACGCGCACTCCACCGACTGCACGCGGGAGATTGCTAAAAAATTTGGCGTGACCGTGCTCGATGACAACGGCAAGAACATGGAGGAAGGCAAACGCCTCGCGCTGCAACACGCGACGGGTGACATCATCGTCTTCCTCGACGCCGACAACGAGGTGACGCACGAAGATTATTTTGCGCTGGCCGTCGAGGCGCTGGCGAAAAATCCGCAGGCGCTCGGCTTGGAGGCGTATTACTTGCCGTCGGCCAAGATGAGTTCGTTCTGCGCCTACATCACGGCGTTGTTGCACATCAGCGATCCGATCTGCTGGCTGATGAGCAGCAATCCACGGCTGGTCAAACGCGATGGCGACACTGAGCGCTGGGTCTTGCCCGATGGAACTTTTTCCTATCCGCTCGGTGCGAATGGTTTTGTTTATCGCCGCGCCGATTTGCAGTCCGTGTCGGCGAACGAAAAATTTCAAGACACGCACGTCGCGCTGTTCCTGATGAAGAACGGCCAGCGCGAATGGCTGCGGCTGCGCGGGCGCGGCGTGCATCATTACTACATCCAGACGCTCTGGAAATTTGTGCAGAAGCGGCGCCGCGCCACGGTTCACTTTCTGCGCGTGCAGGAAGAGATGCCGGTGAACTGGATGAAGGAGAAACCGCCCGTGCCGTTGTGGCTGGCGGCGATTTATTGCGTCACGATTTTCGGCCCGTTGTGGCACACGCTGCGCGGCATTGTGCGCGATGGCGATGCCCGCTGGCTCTGGCATCTGCTGGCAAGTCCGGCAAGCGTGCTGGGGAATGCTTGGGGCGTTTTGACTTACAAACAGCGCGGCAAAGACAAGACACTCATCGCTGAACTTCAGGTGAAGCAGGAACTGAAGAAATAATCAGGCGGACTTGGGTTCGGAAATCTTGCGCAGCAGTTTTGCCGGCGCACCGGCAATGACCGAACCCGCTTCAAAAGATTTCGTCACCACCGAGTTTGCGCCGACAACGCAGTTCGCGCCGAGTTTCACGCCGGGCATGATGACCACGTTGCAGCCGAGGAAACATTTGTCACCGATGCTTACCGCTCGTCCCTGGACAAATCCGCTCGTAACCGGGGCAATGCCCGACCCCGTAATATGTGAATAATCCATGAGTGTGACGCGGTATCCAATGAGGCAACCACAGCCGACTTTAATCTCGTCAGCAGCAGCGATTACAAAATCATTCCCAATGGCAGTTCCCTCACCAATATGAATTTTCGCCTGGCGATTATCCAATGAAAGATAAAGCCAGCCACGCTTGCCAAGACTGACATTGTTTTCGAGTTGAATGTTCCGCACATTTCCTAAAGGCCATTCGATGCCACTGCCGACGCGCACACCGCCGCCCGTCCGC
>JAYVQV010000400.1:0-20980 GCA_043776855.1 Limisphaerales bacterium
ATCCCGCCCAGGATACGGAGCGCCGAGCATTGCTCGGCGCTCCGGCGGCTTTGCCGCCAGCTCAAAATCCAAACGACCACCGCGAACAGTGCGAGTGTCACCGAACCACCATAAACAAACGTCGAAGTGTTTGCCGGAATATTGACGACTTCCGCCATGAGCGCGCTCGCCGCCTGCTGCACCGGCGCGAGAAACGTCACGTCGTTGGTCGCATCACTGGCGATGGGTTCAAACGAACCCGCCAGATGCAGCAGCGAAATTCCCGCGAAGAAAATCGCGCCAACACCGATGACGCCACCGAGCAGATGACGCGGACTAAATTTATGAACACCTTCGCCCACCGCCCAACACCAGGCAAAAATGGCGAGCGCGAGACAAGCCAACGTGATGAAGAGCGAACTCAAAACTTCAATCGCGCGACCACCACGAAACACCTGCGCGATTTGCGCGAAGCCCGACGTATCAGTCGTTCCACCCGCTGGCGTGAGCGTGCCGCTTTGATAAACGAGCTTCTGCCCTTCGTCCGGTTCCAGTTTCCATTCCGCGAGCATCACCGGCGCTGCGACGACGGGCGCAGCGACATTCACGCGCTTCGCATCCGGCGAACGCGCGGCGAGTTTCAAGTCGAGCGTCAACACCGTGTCCGGGTCGGCGTGCTGCGGCAGCGGGATGAGGTTTGATTTTCCGTCCGTCACCGGCACGACCGCCGCGCCGTTGACCGTGGCGGACCAGAGCTGCGTCCCCTCCGGCAGCGTCACGCGGAAATTCGGATTGCCCCGGCTCTTCACGAAGTAGCGCGCCTCGGTGATGGCCTGGCCTTCCTTCGAGATGCGCGTGGTGAGCGTCGCGCGGTCCACGACTTGCGCGAGCGAATCGCCTTGTGCCAGCGGGCTTAAAGCAAGTTTCAAATTGAACGGCCGCGCCGAGTAGCGATACGCCTTGAGCACGGGCTGGTCGAAAAACAAACGATACTCCGACGGCACTTCGCCCGGTTCCAGTTCCAACAATCCCGCAGAAACGTCGGCGGCCTTCACGCCAAATTGATACGCGCTGATGATGATCGTGTGGCCGGATTCAGATTGCGCGTCGAGCGGACGCGCGCCGGTGAACGCCAGCGTCTCGCCCTGCGGCTTGAACGGCCGCTCGTAAGTCGCGAGCAACGTGAACGCGCCGGACACCGGCGTGTGCAGTTGCACGAGCCAGCCGTTCGTCGTGCGTTCCCAGTTGCGGATGTCTTTGCCGGTGAACTCGACGTTGAAATATTCGTCCGACAACTCGACACGGAACGCCGACACCGGCGCGCCGCTCACAACGTAATTCATCACGCTGCTGCCGTAGGCGATGCCTTCGCCGATGGAAAAAAGGTGGAACGCGTCCGCCTGCACCGTCTGCGGCAAACGCTCGACGCGCAGCGTGGCCGACCAGTCCGGCTCGCTCAAACGGAAAGCCGACTGGATGCCAGCGAGTGCGCGCGGAAAAAATGCCGTGGCGATTTCCGTCAATGCCTGCGTGCGTTCTGACGTGAGACGGAAACCGCTGTCCGCCGACACGCCGACAAAACCGCGCACGGATTTCGCCCGCGCCACTTCGATACGCGGCAACGTCCAGTTCGTTTCGCCGAGCGATTGATTGCGTTCAAGACGAAGCTGGATGAGTTGGCGACTCATGACCGGCTGGCCATAAACGATGCGGAGTTCGCTGCGGTTAGTGGCACAGGCATCTTGCCTGTGTGTTTCTGTTAAGTTTTTCTCCGAGAAACTCACAGGCTGGAAGCCTGTGCCACTATCGCCAACAAAATAATCACTCATTCCTGAAGCAGTGATTTTTGCAACCGCGTAGCCTTTCGGAATGTTCAGCACCAATTCGCGCAACGGCGCTTCGCGGATGTCGAGTTCGATTTCCGCATCCACCGAGAGTTCGCTTTCGCCGAGATTGTAAGCGAGCACCTGCGACACGCCGACCTCCGGCAAAATCTGATCCGCCTGCACGCGCAGCGCAAAATCCGCGCTGGAAAAACGGTAGGCGAAACGCTGGTTGCCCGTCGCGCGAAACAGATTGGCCTCGGGAAATTGGTCCGTAGAAATCTGCGACAACCCGCTCGCTTGTAAAACTTCCAGCCGCACCGCGCCGTCGTTCACCACGCGAAAGCTGCCCGCGAAACGCGTCGCGCCTTCAGGCCGGATCTGCATCGCATCCGCCGCCTGCGGGAACGCGCCGAGCGGAGTCTGCATCTGCACCGTCACGGCGAAGGAATCCTTTTGCGGCTGGTTGAATTGAATGACGAGCAGCCGATCCGTCGGAGCGCCGAGCACCAGCTCGGCAAGTTGGTTTGTATTTGCATCGAGCCGAGCTGGTGCTCGGCGCTCCACCGGCTCCACATTCCACGCGAGCACCGCGTCGCCTTGCACGCGCGTCACTTCACCTGCGCCGTGAAGTTTTAGCACCAGCTTGTTCATCTCGCCTTGCATAATTTTTCCATTGAGCAACGCCGCCTGCCGCATCAGGCCCGGACTCACGCTGACCTGTGAAGTCATCTCCGCCGCGTAAAACAATTTTCCTTCCGTCTCCGGCCGCGACTGCTTCCAGCCAAAACTCACCGCGCCATCCACCGGCAGATAGCTGACAAAATTTGTGCCGCTGCGTTCCGGGCGCGTGGCGCTGGCGAATTGAAATTCCGTGTCCGCCGCGAGGCCGCGCAGTTCCACCGGCTGCAACACGCTTCGCGCCACGCGAAAATTCACCGCGCGCCAGTTGTTGCTCTTCGCGACGGCGGCGTTGAAATGCACTTCAATCGGAAACGTCCCGCTGCTGCTGAACCGGGCGATGAAGCGGCCCTGGTCCGCGTCCATCTGCCATCTTTGTTTCGCGAGCGTCGTCAGCGCGACCGGGCCGGATAGCAATTCCAGCGCGCCGCCTTTGTTGTCTTCAACTTTTGCGTTCGCCGTGAGCGTGAACACCGCGATGTCACCGCCGAGATCGCCAGTGAGTTTGAAATCCGTGAGCGTGATGCCACTGGCGGTTGCGCGTGCTGCGCCAAGCAACAGCAGCGCGCCAAAAAACATTGAGGCTAGTTTCGTTTTCATAATTCAATTCATTTTGGCAACCGATGTGGCTGCGATTGTCAAACGCAGGTCAGGGGTTTGTAAAAAAGTTGTCAGAAAAAACGCGTCGCAATCTCATGTCATAGGTGATGACACGCGAGTAGGAAGTTTATTAGCAAAAAATTGCAACCGAGCCTTACGGCTCCCGTTGCTGGAATTTTTTATCAAAGTCGTCCGGCTTCAGCGGACGTCCGCGCGCCTGGCCACGGTCAGTGTAGGCATTGCGTATGGCCACCTCTGCTGTCCTGGAAATATTCGGGTCGGAACTATTGAGGAGCGTCTTAAGGGTCGTTATCCCCTCGTCGGTGCGATTTAACGCCAGCGCACAGATTGCATGATACCTCACATCGGGCGAGGAATTGGTGGCCAGCACCACGAGTTGTGCGGTCAATGAGTCATGCCCAAATTGTTTTGCGAGCAACGCGCCCTGAAGTTGGAGTTGGAACGCTTGGTTGGTGGAAACCAGCAACTGTTCAATCAACGGCCGGAGATCCTCCGCGCTGAAATCTTCCGGTTTCAACGGCCTTGCCGTCGGGCTTGTGTCCGAATGGGCATAACCGTTTGCCATGGTTTCAGCCAGCGAATTCAACATCTCCGGGGCGGGATTTTTGAGCAGCGCCTTGATCGCCTTCACGCCGGTGTCCGTGCGATGGAATGTCAATGCTCTCATCGCAATGGATCGGGTGTCCGACCGGGCGCTGAGATCATTGGCGATGGCAATGAGCTGCGGGGTGAAGTCATCATTATAGTAACGAAGCGCCAGCCATACGCCGGCCTGCCATTGGTCCGAGTGATTCGCCGCCAAGGCTTGTTCAATGACCGGCTTCACTTCTTCATTGCTGAATTCGTGGGCCAGGAGCACTTGTTCCAAACCGGTTCCGTTCACACCATGCTTCGTCGCGGCATCAAGAATGGCTTTTCGCGTGGCTTCCGTCCGCGGCGCGTAATCCGCCAGCCCGGCGCTGGCCCAAAAATGCGCGTTGCCGCCTCCCGCGCGCATGATCTCCAGCAACACCGGCACCATTTCAGGACTGCAAGTGAACATCAGCTTCCTGACCAACTCTTCCGGCATGGCGGATGGCTCGACATGATTGGTCAACTCATGGATGTAATCGTGCATCTCCGCTTCGGTGCGCGGCAGCACGGTGATGCTGACCGGAGCGGACGTGGTGTTTCCGAGAGTGTCCGAATAAATACCTGTGACTTCATATCGTCCGGGTTCGTTCATCAGCGCCCAAAGATTCAATACGATGATTTTTGAGAAGGATTCGCCAGGGTGCAGGCGACGACTCTGGCCCAAGCCACCCATCATGCCCGGATGAAAGTGCTGACGGGCGTCGGGAACAATCCCGACCGAGGCCGCCTTGGCGACAAGCTTAAATTCCCAGATGCGTCCGCCCCGGTCGTAATTTCGGTCGGCGTATTCGTAATCGTGCGAGCCTTGGTTGGTGATGAGAAACTCAACGGGGATCTCATCACCAGCTTTCACAACATTGGTTGTGCAGAGGATGACCAGTGACAAATCGGAACCGGTGGTTTTGTCCGCCTTCTTGGCTTCTGCTGCCGCCGTGTTGGAAATAAAAGCTGCCAACAGCGACGCAACTACGGCTATGATTAACCGCAGGCAGTCATTGAATTTTGCTTTCATGCTTTATTTCCCCGCCACGCTCTTCGCCTCACGCAGCATCGTTTCCAATTTCGCCGGACGTTTGTCCGCGCCGTAGATTTGCGGCACGCCGTTCAGGATTTTTTGCAAATCATCCAGCGTCACTTCCTGCGCGAACGGACTCGCGGCGAGCCATTCGGAGAACGCGCTGGCCGTGGCGGCGAGCCGCATTGCGGGGCTGGATTGTGCGAGCGCCACGGCGTTGCCCGCGTAGTCCACGTTCCAACTGCGCTCGCGATAATCGGTCGTGCCGGGAATTTTGTAGCGCACACGCACCGTCGCAATCGGCCCGATGCCGTCCGGCTTGGTCTCGACGGTGTAGAGCGCGTTGCCCGCTTCCTGCGCGGCGATCTCGGCGGCGTCCACCGTGTTGTCGCGGAACTGTTCTTTCGTGAGCTGATGTTTCGCGTAGCCGATCTGGCGATAGGAAATCACGCGCTGCGGATTGAATTCCACCTGCACCTTCACGTCCTGTGCGGCGATCTGCAACGCGCCCGCGAGCTTCGCGGCGAATTCCTTCGACGCATCTTCCGGCGAATTGAGAAACGCATAACGCCCATCGCCGTGGCTGGAAAGTTGTTCGAGCAAATCGTCGTTGTAATCTTCAAAACCAATTCCAAAACAATCGAGCGCGATGCCCTGCTTGCGTTGCACTTCGACTTTTTCTTTCAACGCGGCGGCGGAAACATTTCCCAGATTCGCCGCGCCGTCGGTGAGGAGAACAACGCGATTCATTCCACTCGCGAGATAATGTTTCCGCGCCGTTTCGTAGGCGAGGCGCATGGCTTCTTCGAGATTCGTTCCGCCTTCGGGCGTGATGCCGCCGACGCGAGAGAAAATTTCATTCGCTTCGTTGCCATGCACGCCGTCCGCCCAGAGCCGCGCCGTGCGCGCGAAAGTAACGACGCTTACCGTGTCCTGCGGCTGCAACTGCGACGCCAACACGCGCAGCGCCTCACGGATGATGGCCACGCGGTCGGCGCGCTCCATCGAGCCGGAATTATCGAGCAGCAGCACGAGGTTCAGCGCGCGTCCTGCTGGACGGCCTGCCGCCGCCGTCTTGACCGAGAAGCGCAGCAGGTCGCGGTTCTGCGCGAACGGATACCGCGCGCGTTCCGACGCGAACGCCAGCGGCTGCCCCGCCGCCGCTTCGGGATCGCGGTAATCGAAGGCGTTGATGAATTCCTCGCTGCGGATCGAAGCCGCATCCGGCAACTGTCCGCGTTCCAGGCTCGCCGCCGCGAGTTTGAACGACACGTCGCTGACGTTGAGCGAGAACGTGGAGAAATTATTTTCGCGGCACAAAACTTCCGGCTGGGGAATGGGGGCGCTGATTTGCTGCTTGGGCAATGGCCGGTCGGACGCTGTAAATAGTTTTTCGCTCACTGGAATATCTCCGATGGCTGGCACGCTTGCAGCAGGCTTTCGTTCCGTCTCTGCAAGTTTGCCATTCAAAACGATGGCATTGGTCGTGATGAGATAACGCAAGCCGGCCACATCATCTTTCGTCAACCCGGTGGTGAAAGAATCTTTCGGCGCACCCAACGCCAGATTGCCCGCGCTGACTGCGAGCTTGCCTGAATCGGCATTGACTCCATACGCGGCCACATCGCTGCGGCCAGATTTGTCCGCCAGCTTGGATTCACCAGCCCGCTGGGTGGAAAGGTAATCGGCGGCAAAGAAATCATAACCCCCATTGACGTCAGCGACAGGCGGCGTTGCGGGAGCGGCAGCACCCGGAGCAATGGAATCGTTGACGCTTTGACGTTCGCGCTCCGGCATTCGATAAAATTTATTACCGACGACAAGGCTGTCACCGTCGCGGGCGGGCAATCCGGCGACGAACAGCGGCTCGGATTTTTTTGCATCCCGTTGGCTGGTTTCAAAATTGACGCTCGCGGGTTCGTTCTGCGCCAGCGCGGGAAGTTTTTCTTTCAGTCCGAAATACTTTTCAAATTCGGAATTTGATTGGACAGCTTGAGTTGGAACTCGGCGGCGGAATTCTTCGCCAAGATTTCTCGGTGCAGATTCCGTCTTTGACCGGTTCGCTTCGGAATCAAACCACGCCAGCGTGCTGTTGCCCGACGACGTTGTTCCACCGCCGCCGCCACCCCCGCTGCCGCCAGCGCGCGGTGTTTCCGGTTGCAGCGTAGAATTGGCCGTGGTGAATTTGTAAGCGGCAAGCGTATCACCGGCGGATGCAGTCGAGCCTCTGGGAGAATCTCCGAGCGGTTCCACTTTTGCGATACGATCCCGCATCTCTGCCTCGCGAGTCTTCGTAATGGAGTTATCGTCCACAATACCGTTTGCCCTATTTCCCGCGCCGTTAATGATGGCCAGTTCAACGGGTTTGCCAGTCGCCGGCACGCTCGCGAATCCGACGATACTTTGTGAAATCACTCCCGCTCTTCCATCCGCAATGGGCAGGCCGGTGGCCGGGTCAACCAAGGCCAGCTCTGGCGCGGACGATGGGAGAACAATTTCTGTCGGTGGTGGCGCAACGACTGGTGCGGTGGCGACGGTGACAGTTTGAGCAGTCTGGGCAGCGGGCAACGCGGCAGCAGCCTTCTCATCTTCCAAGCGAATCTGTTCTTCCAAAACTTTTTGTCTGGCGCTGTTGGCGAGGGAAATTTTCTGCGACTTCTTTTTGGCCGAGGCCAGCGCGGGCAGAAACATCGCGGCGACTAATCCGACTAATGCGACGCAGGCGAGGACGGTGACGAGGCGCGGCACATCAATCCGCTTCAGCCAGAACAACGGGTCTGGCGGCGGGGAGGTTTTGAAATGCGCGAGTAATTTTTCCCGGCGCACTTCGGAAAGTTTCAGCGCTGGAAATTTTTCGGCAGAAACATCGGCGGAAGTTTTCTCGGCCTCGCGCACGAGGACGATGGTGGCGGCGAGTTCGTCGTGCAATTTTTTCAGTTCGGCGTCCTGCGCGATGGTGTAGCGCAGCAGTTCGGCTTCCTCGGCGGGCAATTCGCCGAGCAGCAGCGCGGTGAGGCGCGCTTCAATTTGTTCGCGTGATGGATTCATGGCAGTAGCGTCAGGCATCCTTGCCTGACGTGGAGGGCGGCATCCTGCCGCCCGGAATTGGGTTGGCGACGAGAGCGGGCATCAAAAAATTTCCAAGCCGCGGGCATATCGCGGCGTTCTTGCCGCCGGGCTGGAAGCCCGGCTCTACGGCAGGCACGGATGCCTGCCGCCACAAGGGTTTTGGAGCTTCGCTGGTTCATGGCACAACTCCCGTCTTCGCCAGTTCGACGGCGATGGTTTTAAGTGCGTGATGCAAAATGAAACCGACATTGCCGCTGGTCAGTCCGGTGCGCGCGGCGATTTCTTTGTAGGAAAGTTCGTCGTGAAATTTCAGGCGCACGAGTTCGCGGCTGCGTTCGTCCAGCGCGCCGAGGCTGATGCGGACGAGGCCGATGCCTTCCACGCGGAGCATCTGGGCATCGGGCGGCAAAGAATTATCAACGGGTTCATGGGCAGAAAAATTTTCATTTTCGGAATTGGAAGCGGGTTCGAGCGGGACGGTTTTCTGGGAGTCGCGGCGGCGGTTGAGCGCGAGATTATGCACGGTGCGGTAAAGCCACGCGCGCGGCTTTTCCACCTGACCAAATTGTTCGTGCAGTTTCATGAACGCTTCTTGAACGACATCTTCGGCGGCTTCGCGCGTGCCAGCGTAGCGGAGGGCGTAGGCCAATAGCGGTGACTCCAGAGCCGTGAAAAGCTCCTCGATCGTTTCGCCACCCGGCGGTTCCGCGCTGATTTTATCTGGTCGCATCACGGCCACATCCGGCGCTTGGTTTGCCAGCCCGTCCCCAAAGACATCGTGTTCACAGGGTATGACACGCGGGGCGGGGAGTTATTAGAAAAAAGTTCATGCGGCGAATCATAGTGGTTTCAATAAACGTGCAGCCGCGAACGTCAGTTCGCGCCATTTAGTTCCCTCGTCATTGGATCGGCGCCAACTCACGTCGGTGGTTGCGAAAATGTTGCAGCGGACTGGCGGACGAGCCGTCCGCGCTCCGTCAGCGGCTGCCTCCCAGCCCCGGCCCGCCAGCGTAAAGCCACCAGCAACCGGCCACGCCGCCGATGATGGTGAGGTCGGCCACCACCGCCACGGGCGTCAAGGCGACACGCTTCCATTGGCCAAAGCCGTCGTTGTAGGTCGGGAGTTGATAGGAATTTAATTTGTATCCGCCGGAAAAAATGTCGAAGTTCGCGCCGTTGGTTGCGGTCACGGCAAAAAACATTTCCGGCGAATTTGTCGGGGCGAAGAAAAAAATCGGCACGGGTGAAAGGTTGTCCGCTAAATTCATTTTTACAAAATGCGGACGGTCGTGCTGCGCCAGCGGCTTTTGATTTTGCTTCAAAAAAAATGCGCGTGGCTGCGTCGCATCGCGGTGTTCGGAAAATTCGTCATACACGACCAGAAAGTCGTCCGGCCGTTCGGCGCGAAAGAGGCGGAGGTTGGGGCTGGTTGCGGGTTCGTTCCACTCATCCAGCGGCGATTCCGTCCAGAGCTTGTGCGTCATGCAGCCGCTGGCCAGCAACGGCAGGAGCAACCAGGTTTGCAAACTCGGGCGCATGGCAAAATCCTGCGCCGTGAATGGTGGGTTGCAAACTTTATTCTGCGGGAATTTTTTTTACGAAATACGCAGCGAGCGGGGCGGGGTGAAATTGAACTGATTAGGATTTTTCCTCGATCAACTCGCGCCGCGCGCCGCCGAGGAGTTGTTCGACGAAGCTGGTGGAATAAACGCCGCGCCGGAAGTTCGGATCCTGCATGATGGCTTGCTGGAAGGAAATCGTCGTCTTCACGCCGGTGATCATGAACTCATTTAGCGCACGATTCATGCGGTCAATCGCGTCGCGGCGGTCTTTGCCGGTGACGATGAGTTTGCCGATCATGGAGTCGTAGGTCGGCGGGATGGTGTAGCCGGCGTAGGCGTGGGTGTCCACGCGGACGTTGCGGCCGCCGGGCTGGTAATACATCTCGATGCGTCCGGGGCTGGGGCGGAAATCATCGAAGGGATCCTCGGCGTTGATGCGGCACTCGATGGCGTGGCCTTTCATCTTGATGTCGCTCTGGGAAATTTTCAGCGGCTCGCCCATCGCGATTTCCAACTGCGCGCGGACGAGGTCAATGCCGGTGACTTCTTCGGTGACGGGATGCTCGACCTGGATGCGCTTGTTGACTTCGAGGAAGAAATAATTGCCGTTGTCGTCCACGATGAACTCGACTGTGCCGGCGTTGGTGTAGCGCGCGGCCTCGGCGATGCGGATGGCGGCCTTGCCAATTTTTTCGCGCAA
Source organism: Limisphaerales bacterium (assembly GCA_043776855.1). GTDB lineage: Bacteria > Verrucomicrobiota > Verrucomicrobiia > Limisphaerales > UBA11358 > UBA11358. Next base: position 10,084 of record JAYVQV010000400.1, read on the forward strand.
CTTGGGAAACTTGAGTTCCAAAAGCGGCGATGGAGATTCTTCAATCAGCTTTTGATTGCGGCGTTGCACGGAGCAATCGCGTTCGCCGAGGTGAATGATCTTTCCTTTGTTGTCACCGAGAATTTGGATTTCGATGTGGTGGGGGTTCTCGATGAATTTCTCGATGTAGACGCCGGAATTGCCAAAGCATTTCTCCGCTTCGCTGCGGGCGGTGTGATAGCCTTTGACGAGGGAAATATCATTGTGCGCGATCCTCATGCCGCGTCCGCCGCCGCCGGCGACGGCCTTGATCATCACCGGATAGCCGATGCGTTTGGCGTTGGCGAGGGCGTCTTTTTCATTCTCAACGATGCCTTCGGAGCCAGGCGGCGTTTCGACGCCGGCTTTTTTGGCGAGGTTGCGGCTGACGGCTTTGTCGCTCAACGAATTCATCGCGCGCGGGCTGGGACCGATGAAACGGATGTTGCAGCTTTCGCAGACTTCGGCGAAGTGGGCGTTCTCGGAAAGGAAACCGTAGCCCGGATGAATCGCGTCTACGTCCGCGACTTCCGCCGCACTGATGATGCGGTCAATACGAAGGTAACTTTCTGACGAAGCCGCCTTGCCGATGCAGATCGCCTCGTCCGCCATCTGGACGTGCATGGAGTTCGCATCAATCTCCGAATAAACCGCAACCGTGCGGATGTTCAGTTCTTTGCAGGCGCGGATGATGCGAACGGCGATTTCTCCGCGATTGGCGACGAGGACTTTTTCAAACATGATTTTTGACGAGTGATAAGTGACAAATGACGAGCGCGCTAAATGCAATCACGCATCACTCGTCATTTAATTCGGACGGACCTTGAACAATGGCTGGCCGAATTCGACCGGCTTGCCGTTCTCGACCAAAAGCTGGGTGACCACGCCTTTGACTTCGGATTTGATTTCGTTCATCACCTTCATGGCTTCGATGATGCAGACGACCGTTTCCGGGCCGACTTCCGTGCCAATCTGGCAATAGGCCACTGATTCCGGCGATGGTGAACCGTAGAAAGTTCCAATCATCGGCGACTTGATGTCAATCTCACCGGTGTTCACCGCCGGGGCGGCGCCCGGAGCGGCGCCAGTCATCGGTTGCGCCATTTGTTGCGGCGCGACCATCATCATTTGAGGGGCGTCGTCGGAAGACTGAACCATTGGTGAGCCACCGTTAAGACCGCGTTTGAGGCGCAGCTTGGAATCTTTTTCCTCCAGTTCAAACTCCGTGATGGAGTTTTTCTTCATCAAATCAATGATGGCCTTAATATCTTTTAGTTCCACAGCAGATTTTCGTTAAAGTGTTTGTTGCTTTGAATCAATTGAAGGTAAAACCACCCACAATTCCAACTTCCGTTCCATTCAAAGTCTTTCAACGAACGAATCCTATTGGGGGTAAGCCATCCGGTCAAGTTTCAATTCCAAAAAGTTATCAACCTGAATTGTCTTAAATCAGCTCAAGCTTTAACGTAAATTGCCGCTTCAAGTCCTAAAATATAAGACTTTTCGCCAAATCCGCAGATTTGTCCCCGGCAAACGGGTGCGATGAGCGACTTGTGCCGGAATTCTTCCCGCGCATGGACGTTGGAGAGATGAATCTCAATCGTCGGCACGGCGACCGCCGAAATGGCGTCGCGCAACGCCACGCTCGTGTGAGTGTAAGCAGCGGCGTTGATGACGATGACTTGGAACTTGCCCTTGGCTTCCTGAATCCAGTTGACGAGTTCGCCTTCCTGATTGGATTGGCGGAAGTCCACCTCGACTTTGAGTTGCGCGGCACGGGCGCGGACTTGCGCTTCAATGTCCGCCAGCGTCGTCCGGCCATAAACTTCCGGCTCACGAGTGCCGAGGAGATTCAGGTTTGGTCCGTTCAGGAACAAAATTTTCATGCGGGGAAACTATCTGCCCGCCGATTTTTTGTCGAATTCATTTATTTCCCAGCCAACCAGACAGCCGAATAACGTGAAAGCCGTCCACGCCAACGCCGGAATATAAAGTCCGAACTCGCCGAAGCCTTGCGCGAACCACGCGAGCAAACCGACCAAGATGGCAAATAATAATTTTCCTCCCGACTGCCAGAGCTTTTTACCGACAAACGTCAGGGCGAAAAGAATCCAAGCCGCGTAAGCCAGTCCGCCGGGGATGCCAGAATCAGAAAATTGTTCGAGGTAATCATTATGCGTCAGCCGCGCCATTTCCGATTCGGGAGCTTTGATTTGGGAGTAGGGGCGCTGAAAAGTTCCGGGGCCGGTTCCAAAGATAGGTTTGGCTTCCGTAGTTTCAACCGCTGCCCGCCAGTAATCCAGCCGGGCGCTGGCGCTGGTGGCGCCTTTGGCAAAATAATGTTGGAACCGCACCGCAAAAATTCCCAGCCCGCCCATCAACACCAAGGCAACGGCAGTCAGCTTGATCTTCCTCGACCAGTCCAGCCGCAGCAGAAATAGCCCGGCAACGGCGATGCCGATGAGCCAGCCCAGCTTCGAGCCGCTCCAGAAAAACGCCGCACCGCCGAGGAAAACCGCCAGCGCAATCGCGGCGAAGCGGATGGGTCGCTTCATTTTTTCCGTCGCGCCCAAGGCGAGCACGAGCGCGGCGGGTAGCAGCAGCAGAATCAATCCCGCCAGCGCGTTCGGATAGACCATCGTCCCGGCGGCGCGGCCATCGTGAAATTTTTTGAGGATGACGGGATTGGCCACGTCCACGCCGTTCGTGGTGATGATGACCTGCTCGCTTTTCATTTCGGCGATGGTTTCCGGTGGGAAATTCGTCCAGCCGCTGCGTTCGCCCTCGACAAGCACCAGATGGTTCGCGGGAAATTCAAAGCAATGCTGGTTCACCGCGCGGATGAGGCAGAACGTGAAGGCAATCAACAATCCGACGAACAGGAAGTTGAGCGCCGCGCGGTTGTTCAATAGAAATGCCCCGAGAAAATAACACGCCACGCAGCCGGAAAACTGCCAGAGCGTCGCGCGGGTGAGGTCGGCGTCCACCGTTTGCGTGGCGGAAACGAATTGCCAACCGAGCCAGCCCAGCGGCAGCAGCCAAAGCCATTTTGATTGCGGCCAAATGTTTTTTTTCTGAACGACCAGAAAGAAACCAATCGCAGACAGCGCGAGCAAAATCCAGTTCGCCCAGCGCGGCGGCCAGGCGTTGCCCCAAAACTCGGCGGCATTGGTCGGTGAGCCAATTTGTTTTTCGAGGATGACCGGGTTGCCGAATTTCCAGAGGCCGAGGCCGAGGAAAAGTCCGAATGCGAGCGCGAAAATTTTTGCGGAAGAGTTGGCCGGAGCTTTCGTCGCGAAAGAATTTTTCATCGGTCAGAGCTTGAGCTTCAGCAAGCCGACTTCGAGCGCGAGCGCCTCCTGCACGTTGGAGAAGAGCAGCCGCTGGGTCTGATCCAGCACCGTGAGATTCTCCTGCGCCTGCCGCGTGGAAATGCGTTTAGCCACCTCGTCCGCGCCGTAGATTTGCGGCAGGTGCAGCAACAATTCGCCCGCTGCGAGCGTGTGCAGCCAGACATCGCGGAACCACCATTGCAGCAGCAGCAAAACCTCGCCGCGCTGACGGCGGTATTCGGCCTCGATGGCCGCCTTCAATTCATCCTCCCACTTCTCGCGCAAATCTTTTTCCGCATCGGAATATTTTTCCAGCGGCGAACGGGCGGAAACCGTCTCATCTACTTTTTCGCGAATCGCACCGAGGCGCGACAGCAAGGCATCCAGCAGGCGATAGCGTCCGAACAAACTTTTCTGCCCCTCGGCGGCGGCGGAACTGAACTGTTGCAGCCAGTAAGCCTGCTCTGGCGAAAGCGCCTGCGCTGCGCCCGTAGAAAAATTCAGCCGCAGACAACGCGATAGAATCGTTTCCAAAATCCGCGACGGCTCGGTGGACAGCAGGATGATCACCGACTTCGACGGCGGTTCCTCCAGCGTTTTGAGAAACGCGTTCGCCGCCTGCACATTCAAACGGTCCGCACCGGCGATGACGGCGAGTTTGTAGCCCGCCTCCGCCGGCTTGAGTTGAATTTGCTGCATCACGTCGCGCATCTGGTCAATCGTGATGACGCGCGACTTGGATTCCGGCCGCGCCCAATGCACATCCGCGTGAATATCGCCGTCAATCTTCCGGCAGTTCCCGCAGGCATCGCAGCAATCCGTGGCGATGCCATCGGTTTGAATTGGCTCTAGGCAGTTCAAGGTTTTCGCCAGCGTGTGCGCGAGGGTTTCCAGTTCCTCCAGCGAATCGCCGGTGAAGAGATACGCGTGACCCAGCCGACCACGAGCGAGCGAGCGTTGCAAGAGTTGAACACCTTGGGACTGCTCGGAGAAAGTTTTGAAGGCCATGACGTTTTCGGTTGGCGCGGCGACTTTTGCACCCGCAATTGCGGGGCAAAAGTTGGTGCCGACGGAGGGGGTCGAACCCACACACCCTTTCGGATACAAGATTTTGAGTCTAGCGCGTCTGCCAATTCCGCCACATCGGCTACCAAGTTCCACAGAATATATTTTCTTCAGGCGTAAAGTAAATCAATTTTCATCAACGATCTGGGAGCCGCGAGCGGGGAATGGCGGGAAAATTGAAATCTGGTGGTGGGTCAGTTTGCGGAGCGCCGAGCATTGCTCGGCTTGAACCTGGGTGCATCTTGACACAATCCTCCTCGTCCTCGTCCTCGTCCTCGCAGGCTCAAATCGAGGACGAGGACGAGGACGAGAACGAGGAGGAAAGCCAGCTTCATTCTGGCCTCAAGAACAGTGGCAAGATGCCTCCCTCGAACCTCAAGCGTGTTGCCCGCTTGCCGAGCAATGCTCGGCGCTCCAATTTCAAACTGACCACTACCTGAAATCTTCTCGGCGCACCGGCGCTCGCCTGCTAAAGTCACGCCGCACATGATTCCCTCGCTAAAACGATTTGAGCCGTGGCCGAAAAAGTTTGTGGCGCCCCTGTGCGTCTGCATCGTCACGGTGGTGGGCCTGGTGGATTTTGCGACGGGCTACGAGACGTTCTTCTTCATCTTCTATCTGCTGGCGGTGATTTTGGCCGCGTGGTTTGTAACTGTTTCATTTGGCGTTTTAATTTCCGCCTTGAGCGTCGCGGCGTGGATCTCTGCCAACATCAGCGCGGGCGCCAGGTATTCCAGCGACCTCGTGCCGGTGTGGAATTCGCTCGTGATGTTTTTCTTTTATCTGGTCGTGGTGTGGCTGCTGATGAAGTTGAAAAAAATTAACCGCGAACTGGAACTCCGCGTGCAGTTGCGCACGGAATCGCTGGCCCAAGAAATCCGCGAACGGATGCGGCTCCAGAAAGAATTGCTGGATGTCAGCGAGCGCGAACGCCGCCGCCTCGGCCACGAACTTCACGACGGTCTTTGCCAGCAACTCACGGGCACGGCGCTCGCCGCAAAACTTTTGCCCGAGTCGGCGGCCTCGGCCAAGTTCGTGCAACTGATTGAAGATTCCATCGAACTGACGCGCAAGCTGTCCCGCAGCTTGAGTCCCATCGAATTGAAGCCCGGTCATCTGCGGGAAGATTTCCGCGAACTCGCCGCTGCATCCGCCGCCGAATTCAAACTTGCCTGCCGGTTTGAATGTGACCCTGCCACGCCGTTGCCGGACGCGAGCGTCGCCACGCACCTGTTTCACATCGCGCAAGAAGCCGTCGCCAATGCCGCGCGCCACGGCCACGCGCAGGCCATCAACATTTGCCTCGACGCGTCGGAGGATGAACTCGCCCTGACCATCACGGACGACGGCGCGGGTTTGGCCGCAGACTTTCAGAAAAAAGATGGCCTCGGCCTGCGCCTGATGCGGCATCGCGCGGACTTGATCGGCGCAACCTTTGAAATTGAAAACCTGACGACGCGCGGCGCTCGCGTGACTTGCACCCTGCCGTTGCTGGTTATCTCCGGGAAAAATTCTCATGGCGAATAAAATCAAAGTCCTGCTCGTGGACGACCATCCGCTCGTGCGCGACGGCCTCGTGAACCTCATCAATCGCGAGCCGGACCTCGAAGTTTGCGGCGAGGCCGGCAGCGAACCGCAGGCGCTCGAACGCATCGCCGCCGTCACGCCGGACGTGGCCGTCGTGGACATTTCGCTGGAAACCGGTTCGGGCATCGAGCTGGTCAAGAGCATCAAGGCCATTCATCCCGGCGTCAAATCGCTCGTGCTGTCCATGCACGATGAATCGCTCTACGCCGAGCGCGCGTTGCACGCGGGCGCGCGCGGCTACATCATGAAGCGCGAGGCCGCCACGCGGATTCTGGCCGGCATCCGCGCCGTTCATGCCGGGCAGATTTTTGTCAGCGAAAAAATCGCGGCGCAGATGGCGGAAAAATTTGTCGGCGGTAGCACGGCGGCAGACGGCTCGCCCGGCGGCGTGTTGAGCGACCGCGAATTGCAAGTCTTTGAACTGCTCGGCCAGGGCCTCGGCACGCGGCAGATTGCCGATCATCTGCACGTCGGCTTCAAAACCGTCCAAGCCTACCACGCGCGCATCAAGGAAAAGCTGAGCCTCGCCAACGCCTCCGAACTCATGCGCGCCGCCATCCGCTGGAACGAATCGAAGTCCGGCAAGTGAGCGCACTTTCGTGTAGGGTTCCAATTTGGTTTCGGCGCGCGGGTTTCAGCCCGCTTCAACGTCCTCATTTCAATCCACGCTGAAGCGGCATAAATGCCGCGCCCCGGGAAGTAGGACACTGCCCGCTTTCGTGTAGGGTTTCGCCTGACAAAACTTACCGGCGCAGTCGCACAGTCCGTTTTGGCACGCTGGCCGCCACTTTGCTTTACAGAATTCAACAGCGGATGCGACCGGCAATCCAGTGGGCAAAAGTGTAATAATAAATAAAACCAGCCGGTCGCAATGCCCACGCCGTATTGAAACAAATAAAATGAAAACCAACAAAAACCTCCGCAATGCCGGCTTCACGCTGGTGGAAATCATGATTGTCGTGGCCATCATCGGCCTGCTCGCCGCCATCGCCATTCCGAACTTCGTGAAAGCCCGCGCCACCTCGCAGGCCAACGCCTGCATCAACAATCTCCGGCAGATTGACGCGGCGGCCAACCAGTTCGCGTTGGAAAAAGGCAAGAAGTCCACCGATCCGATTGTCATGACCACGGACCTCACTCCCTACATCAAGCTGAACTCCGCTGGCAGCATTCCCCCGTGCCCGGCGGCTGGCGACTACACCTGCGACGCCGTCGGCAGCAAACCGACCTGCTCGTTGAGCACCTTGACCCCGGCCCACGCGCTGCCCTGATTTCTTCGGGACACTGCTTCTTTTCAAGACACTGCGAGACGAAAGTTTCGCAGTGTTTTTCTTTTGCGGCGGATGAGGGCGGGAGACTGGCGCGGAAATTCAACCACGCTGGCAGTTCACATCTGCTCGACGGTCTCGATGCCGAGCGTTTCCAAACCCTTCTCTAAAACCCAAGCTGTCAAAACGCAAAGCCACAAACGTGAATTGCGGGTCGCCTCATTTTCAGCTTTAAGGACGGAACAATTTTCGTAGAACGAAGTGAACTTGCCGGCGAGTTCAAAGAGATAATTGCACAGATAGTTCGGGCGGAATTCTTCGGCCACCGCTTCGAGTGTGATTCCAAAGTTGAGTAGATGATTCGCCAGCGTAATTTCTTCTTTGGCGATCAATTGAATTGAGCGTGGCAAGTCTTGAATTTTGGGTGTTTCTACTGCTTTCCGAAAAATACTTTTGATCCGCGCATACGCGTATTGCAGATACGGCGCGGTGTTGCCCGTCAGCGCGAGCATTTTGTCCCAGCTAAAAATGTAATCGCTCTGGCGGTTCGGCAGCAGGTCGGCGTATTTCACCGCGCCGAGGCCGATGACGCGGGCAATTTCCGGCCATAAATTTTCCGGCACACGTTCAGATTCTTCGCGTTCCAATTGCTTCGACTTCACGATCTCAAAAGCACGCTTCTCCGCTTCGTCGAGCAACTCGCCAAGTTTCACCGTGTCGCCGCTGCGCGTCTTGAACGGCTTGCCGTCGTCACCCATGATCTTGCCGAAGCCAACGTGGACGAGTTTAGTTTTCTTCGCGTCGTCAGCTTTCCAGCGGGCGAACGTGAGGAACAATTTTTTGAAATGGCCGGATTGACGGTCGTCCACAACGTAAACGATTTCATCCGGCGACCATGTCTTGAGCCGATAATCAATCGTCGCCAAATCTGTGGTCATGTAGTTGAAACCGCCGTCGCTCTTGCGGACGAGCGCGGGGTCAGCCACCCATTCGCCATCGCGATTGACGAGGAACGGGTCTTCCTTTTGCGGCAACGAGCCATCGCTGAACACGCCGACGGCGCCTTCGCTTTCGCGCGCGATGCCGCGCGTGAGCAAGTCAGTCACGACTTCGCCAAGCCACGGATTGTAAAAACTTTCGCCGAGCGCGAAGTCAAACTTCACGCCGAGCCGCCCGTAAATCGTGTCAAACTGCTTTTGTGACAGCGCGATCATTTCTTTCCAAATAGAAATATTTTCGGCGTCACCGGCCTGCAATTTTACTAATTCCTGCTTGGCTTGTTCGCGAGCTTTATCTCGAGCTACGTGTCTTCGATCAGCAGAATTTGACAAGGAATTAATTTCTTCATCAGCGCGCGCTTCAGAGTTGGCCCATTTATACAGGTTTTCCATAACGCCAATCGCATCTCGTTGTAAATCTTCATTGCGCCTCCACTCTGGATGTTTTTTCCAAGCAAATAAAAGCAATCCGAACTGCGTGCCCCAGTCACCGATATGATTATCAGAAATAACTTTGTGGCCGAGCAACCGCAACGTGCGTTGCAGCGCGTCGCCGATGCCGGTGCTGCGGATGTGGCCGACGTGCATCGGCTTGGCGACGTTGGGCGAACTGAAATCGAGGACGATGGTGCGCGCGGCATTTCGTAGTGGGACAGGCGTCTCGCCTGTCGAGTTGCCTTTGCTTGCCGAGGAACTGGACAGGCTGGAAGCCTGTCCCACTACTTTTTCAAAAAACAAATGCTCGCCGCGCGCGGCGGATTGCAACGATTCCACGAGCACGGAATTTTTCAACCGGAAATTGATGAAGCCTGCGCCGACGATTTCCACTTGCTCACAAACGTCGGCCACAGCCAGCTTCGCCACCACGTCCGTCGCGAGCTGGCGCGGATTCAGCTTGCGCTGCTTGGCGAGCGACATGAGCGCGTTGCTCTGGTAATCGCCAAACTTGGGGTCGCACGGACGGACTAAAACAGCGGAGACATCGGCATCCGGCAAAACCACGCGGACGGCGGCTTGCAGGGCGGACTCGATTTTTTTGTGAGGCAACACGCGGCAAGGTTACAGGTTGAAGGTTGAAGGTTGAAGGTTTTTTGATCCGAACGCTTCAACAAGGACTTCGCAAGGAAAACCTGCAACTTGCAACTTTGAACTGGCAACCAACTTACTTCTTCCCGTGTTCGCGGATGACGGCGAGCATGGCGTTCGCGTCCGGAGATTTTTCGAGGGCTTCGCGGAAATCAGCTTTGTGAAGGAGCTTTGCGATGTTGGCGAGCGTGTGGAGATGTTTCTGAAATTGACCTTGGGGAACGAGGAACAGCATGACGAGCTTCACGGGCTGATTATCGAGCGCGTCGAAGTTGACGCCGGCGCGCGAGCGGCCAAGTGCGCCGACGACTTCAAAAATCAAATCCGTCGAAGCGTGCGGGATGCCGATGCCGAAACCGATGCCGGTGGACATGGAGGTCTCGCGTTTTTTGACGGCGGCGGTCACAGCGTCGCGGTCGGCGGGCTGAATTTTGCCGGTGGCGACGAGGTTGCCGATGAGTTCGTCAATGGCTTCCCAGCGGTTGGTGGCTTTGAGTTCAGGGACGATCTGATCGCGTCCCAAGATGTCGGCTAAATCCATAACGAAGGTGAGGATGAATCCAAAGGCGGCGGCGTTCAAGACTGAATTGCTGACAATTTTTCCAGCCGGTTCCAAAGCTAGGTAGCGTCAGGCATCCTGCCTGACGTAGAGGGCGGCTTCCAGCCGCCCGGATCGGGCGCGGGATGGCAAGCGGCATTGGAATTAACATCAGCCGTTTCGCTGGGCGTGAGGTTTTTTCCGCCGGGCTGCCCGTCCTCCGTAGCGGCATACTGCGGAGGGTGGAGAAGCCCGGCTCTACGGCAGGCAAGGATGCCCGCCGCTACTTCGCCGCTTTGAAATTTGAGTTCAGAACAAATGATGCAGCCAGTTAAAAACTTTTCCAGTTTCCGTGAACCACAGCCCGATGATTTTGAAAATTTCCGGGCGGCGCGTCAGCAAGGGAATTCCAAACAGCAGCGTGACGGCGTTGCCGAGAAAAATCACCACGGCAGAAAATAAATAGCCCTGGCTCGTGATGTCCGTCTGCTGCGTCTGCAACACATGGAACGTCAGCGTGACGTGAAACGCATACGCCGCGCCCAGCAGCAGGTAAAACCACACGATGTGGCCGTCCCAGTTCCAAATCAAACGGCCCAGCGCAAACCCCGCGATGACCAGCACGGCATACAGCGGGAAAAAATACGGCGCGAGGGCGATGAGAAAATTCGTTTTTGAAATGATGACGTGTCCACCCTTGGACGAGACTTTCATTTTTTTGACTTCGCCGCCGCAAAGCCAGGTCCAGATGGCGTGCGTCAGTTCATGGCCGAAGACGTAAATCCACATCGGCTTGGGCATCAGCAAAAAAATCACGATCCAGCACGCCGCGCCGCCGAGCATCGGAATCCAGACGGTGTCCGCGCTGCGACCCGCGCACAGCACCGTCCACAACGCCCGCGCCGCGCCCGCGCAAACGGGCAGCAGCAGGACGGCGATGATGAATTTGATCCACTTCGGCACGGCGGAAAGAATTTAGAATTCGGAATTCAGAAGCGAGCCGAA
>JAYVQV010000401.1:0-5415 GCA_043776855.1 Limisphaerales bacterium
GGTGGACCTCGTGCGCGTCACTTACTATCTGCTGCTGCCGCTTTGCCTCGTTTTCGCGTTGTTCCTTGTTTCGCAGGGAATGATCCAAAACTTCAAGCCTTACACCAAGGCCAAGCTGGTTGAGCCGATGAAGGTTTCCGTGGCCAAGGTTGATGGCAAGGGGCAAGCAATCCTCGACAAGGAGGGCAAGCCTGTGATGGAGGAACAAACCGTCGAGGAACAAACCATCGTGCAAGGCTCGATGGCATCGCAGGTCGCGATCAAAATGCTTGGCACAAACGGCGGCGGTTACACCAATGCCAACGCAGCTCATCCGTTTGAAAACCCGACGCCGCTCTCGAACTTTTTGCAGATGCTTTCCATCTTCAGTATTGGCAGCGGCCTGACTTGGTATCTCGGACGCATGACGAAAAATCAAGCGCATGGTTGGGCTGTGTGGAGCGCGATGACGATTCTATTCCTCGCGGGCGTGCTGGTCGCGTGGCACGCGGAAGCCGCCGGGAATCCGATTCATCAGCAACTCGGCATCGCCGTCACGGACGGCAATATGGAGGGCAAAGAAGTCCGCTTTGGCATCTTCAACTCCGCGCTGTTCGCGACCATTACGACGGACGCTTCATGCGGTGCGGTCAACTCGATGCACGATTCATTCACGGCGCTCGGCGGACTCGTGCCGCTGTTCAACATCCAGCTTGGCGAAATCATCTTCGGCGGCGTGGGCGCGGGACTTTACGGGATGCTTGTGTTCGTCGTTCTCGCGGTGTTCATCGCCGGCTTGATGGTCGGGCGCACGCCGGAATATCTCGGCAAGAAGATAGGCGCGTTCGATGTGAAGATGGCGATGCTCGCGCTGCTCGTGCTTTGTCTTTCAATCCTCGGCTTCTCTGCATGGGCGGCGGTGAGTCAATGGGGACTTGCCGGTCTCAACAACTCCGGCCCGCACGGGTTGAGCGAAATCCTTTACGCTTTCAGTTCCGCCACGGGCAACAATGGCAGCGCTTTCGCTGGACTGACAGCCAATACGCCTTGGTATAACACCACGCTTGGCGTCGCCATGCTCATCGGTCGTTTCCTGATGATCGTGCCAATCATGGCACTGGCCGGTTCGCTCGCACAAAAGAAACTCGTTCCGGCGAGCGCGGGCACATTCCCGGTTTCTGGCGGCACATTCGTTGTGTTGCTGCTGGGCACGGTGCTGCTGATCGGCGCGTTGAATTTCCTGCCGGTGCTGGCGCTCGGCCCGATTGTCGAACACTTCCTTACGCTTCAGGGAAAATTGTTCTAACCAACTCTGAATTCTTATGACTCACAAAGCTCCATCCTTGTTTGACTGGAAAATTGTTCAACCCGCGATTGGTGACGCCTTCAAGAAGCTCGACCCGCGCGCGATGATCAAGAACCCGGTGATGTTCGTCACGCTGGTCGGCGCGGTTTTAACTACGTTGGGAATCTTCACCGCGTCGGTGGATCGTGGTTTCATCGCGCAACTCGCGGTCTGGCTCTGGTTCACTGTCCTGTTCGCGAACTTTGCCGAAGCCGTGGCCGAAGGTCGCGGCAAAGCGCAGGCGCAGGCTTTGCGCGGCACGCGCGTGAAAACAACTGCGCGCCGTGTAGCCAACAACGGCGTCGAAGAAGTCAGCGCCAATGATCTCCGCAAAGGTGATGTCGTGCTCGTGCGCGCTGGCGAGGTCATCCCCGCCGACGGCGACGTGATTGAGGGCGCAGCCACGGTGGACGAATCGGCCATCACCGGTGAATCCGCTCCCGTCATCCGTGAAAGTGGCGGAGACCGTAGTGCCGTCACCGGCGGGACGCGCGTGTTGTCGGACGAAATCAAAATCCGCATTTCAATCAATCCCGGCGAAGGTTTTCTTGATCGCATGATTGCGCTCGTTGAAGGCGCAAGCCGCCAGAAAACTCCAAACGAAATCGCCCTCACGATTTTGCTCTCGGCGCTAACGCTGATTTTCCTGCTCGTCTGCGTAACCCTGAAACCATTCGGCATCTATTCCGCCGCCGTGTTTTCCGTCCCGGTGCTTATTGCGCTGCTCGTGTGTCTGATTCCCACAACTATCGGCGGGCTGTTGAGCGCGATTGGCATCGCCGGAATGGATCGTCTGCTGCAACGCAACGTCCTGGCGATGAGTGGTCGCGCAGTCGAGGCATCAGGCGACGTGGATGTGCTGTTGCTCGACAAGACCGGCACGATCACGCTCGGCAACCGTCAGGCGACGGAGTTTATTCCCGCGCCCGGCAACTCCGCCGAGCGTCTCGCGGATGCCGCACAACTCGCCTCGCTTGCCGACGAAACACCGGAAGGCCGCAGCATCGTGGTGCTCGCAAAGGAAAAGTTTGGGTTGCGCGGGCGCGAAGTCGCGCAGGCGCACGCACAGTTTGTTCCGTTCACCGCTCAGACTCGCATGAGTGGCGTGGATTTCGCCGCCGTTGACGGCAACCCTTCGCGACGCATTCGCAAAGGCGCGGCGGAAGCCATGCGCGTTTACGTTGACCGCGAAAGCGGAGTGTTTCCCAACGAAGTGGCCGACGCCGTGGACAAGGTTTCCCGCGTGGGCGGCACGCCGCTCGTGGTCACTGACGGCAGAGAAGTTCTCGGTGTGATTTATTTGAAGGACATCGTGAAAGGCGGCATCAAGGAACGCTTCGCGCAACTCCGCAAAATGGGCATCCGCACCGTGATGATCACCGGCGACAACAAACTCACCGCCGCCGCCATCGCCGCTGAAGCCGGTGTGGACGATTTCCTCGCCGAAGCAAAGCCGGAGGACAAACTCGCGCTCATCCGCAAGGAACAAGGCGGCGGTCGCATGGTCGCGATGATTGGTGACGGAACGAATGACGCGCCCGCACTCGCCCAGGCGGATGTAGGCGTGGCAATGAACACCGGCACGCAAGCCGCGAAGGAAGCTGGCAACATGGTGGACCTCGACTCGAATCCCACGAAGCTCATTGAGATCATCGAAATCGGAAAGCAACTGCTCATCACGCGCGGCTCATTGACGACCTTCAGCATCGCCAACGACGTGGCGAAGTATTTTGCGATCATCCCGGCGATGCTCATGGCGACGTTCCCTGCCATCGCGCCGCTGAACATCATGGGGCTGCACAGTCCAAACAGCGCCATCTTGAGCGCCATCATTTTCAACGCCCTCATTATCATCGCACTGATTCCGCTGGCACTTCGCGGCGTGAAATTCAGACCCGTCGCCGCGCTCGCCATCCTGCAACGCAATCTGCTTATTTACGGACTCGGCGGACTCATTCTGCCCTTCATTGGCATCAAGGTCATTGATGTCCTCATCACCGCACTCAAACTGATTTAAGCTTATGAAAAAATATTTCTCTGAACTCCGCAGCGCCGTAATGGTCACGCTGATTTTCGCCGCCGTCTGTTGCGGGTTGTATCCGCTGGTTGTATTCGGCATCGCGCAAGTTGCCTTTCACGACAAAGCCAACGGCAGTTTGATTGTGGACAAAGACGGCACGGTGCATGGTTCGACGTTGCTCGGCCAGCAGTTCACCGGCGAAAAATATTTTCATCCGCGGCCCTCGGCGGCGGGTAACGGTTACGACGCGACCAGCTCCGGTGGCAGCAATCTCGGCCCGACTTCGCAAAAACTCCGTGACGCCATCGCGCAAAACATCGCGGACTACCGAGCGCAAAATAACTTGGCAACCAATGCCGCTGTTCCCGCCGATGCTATCACCGCCTCCGGCAGCGGGCTTGATCCGCACATCAGCTTGCGTAACGCAGAACTCCAGACGCCGCGTGTGGCGAAAACTCGCAGCCTCACCGAAGCAAAAGTTCGTGAACTCATCCGCGCGAACACCGATCCCGCCGACCTCGGCTTTCTCGGCGAGCCGGGCGTGAATGTTTTGAAGGTGAATCTCGCGCTGGATTTGGTTAAATAGAGTCGTGGCCGAACACAACCGACCCAATCCAGACGCGCTGTTAAGTTCGATTCAGCGCGAGGAAGCTGCGAAGAAGCGCGGTCGGCTCAAAGTGTTTCTTGGCATGTCGCCGGGTGTGGGAAAAACCTACGCCATGCTCGAAGCCGCGCGGCGTGAACTTGCGGCTGGACGCGATTTGGTCGTCGGTTATGTCGAAACACATGGCCGCGCGGAGACAGATGCGCTGACGCAAGGGTTGCCGGTGATTCCCCGCCGCGCGGTTGAACATCGCGGCATCGCGCTCACTGAAATGGATCTCGACGCGGTGCTGGCGCGCCATCCGCAACTCGCGCTCGTGGACGAACTGGCGCACACCAACGCTCCCGGCTCGCGCCATCCGAAGCGCTGGCAGGATGTGCAAGAAATACTCGATGCAGGCATTGATGTCTTCACCACGCTCAACGTCCAACACGTCGAGAGCCGCGCCGATACCGTGCGTCAGGTCACGGGAGCG
Organism: Limisphaerales bacterium; assembly: GCA_043776855.1. Classification (GTDB taxonomy): domain Bacteria; phylum Verrucomicrobiota; class Verrucomicrobiia; order Limisphaerales; family UBA11358; genus UBA11358. The sequence continues at coordinate 4,424 of JAYVQV010000401.1, forward strand.
GAAATTCGCGAGACTGTGCCCGATAGTGTGCTGGATGATGCGGTGATTGAGTTGGTGGACTTGCCGCCCGCCGAACTCGTCCAGCGATTACACGAAGGCAAAGTGTATTTGCCAGACCGCGCTGCTTCCGCCGCGCAGAACTTTTTCCGCGAGGCCAACCTCACCGCCTTGCGGGAACTCTCATTGCGCCTAGTGGCCGATCATGTGGGCGTTGACACTCGTGAGTTTCGGGAGACACAGGCGGGTGTCGGCCCGTGGAAGACCAGTCATTGTCTGCTCGTTGCGGTCGGTCCTGGTCCGTTTTCAGAACCACTCATTCGGTGGACGCGCCACATGGCCGATGGTTTGCGATGCCGTTGGCTGGCGGTTCATGTCGAGAGTTCACAGTCGCTGACGGAAGCGGCCCAAGCCCAACTCGAAAAGAATCTTTCCGCCGCGCGGGAGCTTGGTGCTGAAGTCGTCACCACCACGGACGACGATCTCGTGACAGGACTGTTGCGTGTGGCGCGGGAACAAAACGTGACACAAATTATTGTCGGCAAGCCCGCTGGCACAGGTTGGTTGGAATGGTTGCATGGCGACCGTTTGCTCAAGCGGTTGGCGCGAGCGAGCGGCGACATTGACCTGCACGTTGTCCGAGCGCAAAAGACGAGTGGCACGCAAACTTCACGGATTTGGCGTCCGGCCTTCGCCTCGAATTTTCAGCAATATATGTTTGCGGCAGGAGTGGTGGCGGCCACGGGAGTGTTGAATCTCGGATTGATGGCGCTGGCCGGGCCGCGTGTGCCCGGAATGGTTTTTCTGCTCGCAGTGGTGGTGCTGGCGCTGAAAGTTGGTCGCGGGCCGGTATTGCTGGCAGGCGCATTAAGCGCGTTGATTTGGAATTATTTTTTCCTACCGCCACGTTTCACGTTTATCATTTCAAACGTCGAGGATGCCATTTTGTTCGGCACTTATTTTGTCGTCGCGCTGGTATTGGGTCAGCTTGTTGC
>JAYVQV010000402.1:0-5409 GCA_043776855.1 Limisphaerales bacterium
CGCGATTTTTCATCCGGCACGCGCAGTTGAATCTCCCGCGCGACTTCGGGGAAATGCTTTTTCAAAACCTCCGTCGCCGTGGCCATGATGATGTCGCCGCCCCTGCCCGTCGTCACGCGACCGAGAATCAGCGCCGACTTGAAATCGTAAAACTCCGCGTGCTGCGCCATCGTGCAGCCAAGATAGATGCCGATGGTCTCGTAAATTTTCGCGGCGCGGTCATCGCCGCGCGCCATCAGCGCCTGCACCTCTTTGAGGCGTTCGGGCTGCCCCATTTTTTTCGGCAGTGAAATTTTTGCGGCGGGCAGCAATTTATTCACCGCTTGCTGCGAGAAATACATCACGCCCGTGCCGCAATCTTTCGACCATTCGTCCTCCGCCGCGCCCGCCTGCATATCCACGGGAACAAATGCGAGTTCGTTCAGCCAGCCGGGGATGCTTCCGTGTTTGTCCATGAAACCCGCCGCCTTGCTCGAACCCATCGCGATGCCCAACATTCCCTTGCTGCCGAGCGAGAGCGCCCCGGCGAGCGCCGTCACATCGCCGTCATTCATCACGACGACCGGCACGTTCCACTCGCGCTGGATGCGTTTGAAAACTTTCGCCGCCGTCGCAAAATGTTTTTTCGGAATCGCGCGGAGCAGCGAGGCCACGCGGATTTCGTTGTCCACGATGATGCCCGCCGAACTGCCGCCGATGGCGTCCACGCGCGGCAGATACGCGGCGGCACGATGCAGCCCGCTGACGATGTGATGATAATGGTATTCCGGGTTCGTCTGCGTCTTCGGATCCCACGGCACTTCGTCGGTGAACACCGCCTTGCCATCAATCACGGCGGAAAATTTGTAATCGCTCGCGCCCAGATCAAAACCGATGCGACAGCCTTTCAAGTGGCCGCCCACGGTGGCATTCGATTCGTGCGCCGCCGGAGCTTTGTCCGCCGTCGTGACGACGACTTGAAATTTTTTGACGTAGGCGGACGTCATCATGTCGAAGTCAAACTTCCGCGCGCCGCGCGGCGAATAAATTTTCTGGAGCGCCTCGCCGATTTTTTTTGGGCCGCCGAGGTGAAGTTTCCAGCCGCCGCGCGCCCACAGCAGATACTTCACGAGCCGCTCGATGTAGCGGATGGTCAGCGCGTCCGCCTCCGGCAGCACCAACGTTTCGTAGCGCGAGACGAATTTGTTTTCCCGCTCCAGCGCGATGACGAACGGCACGGCGCGGCCGGATTTTTTCGCGACGGCGACGTAGTTGCGGTTGAACCAAACCGCCGGCTGGAAATTGGGATCCAGCGGCGCGGAAAATTTTTCAGGAGCAAGGTTCATTTTTATTTCGTAGCAGCCGACGTGAGGAGGCTCAAATTAAATTCGACCAGGTTAGTTAGAGCCTCCTTACGTCGGCTGCTACATAGTTTTGTTCGCGCGGCATTCATCTTAATCCGCTTTCGAGAGCGGACGATAGTTCACACCCATCGCATCAAGCCTTTTCTCATTCACGGCGGTGCGGGTCTTGAAATTTTCAAAGTCGCGTGCGTCTTTCGGCGACCAGTTCACTTCCGCCAGCGCGCCAAGGCGCGGGAACATCATGTATTCCACCTGCTGCACGTTCGGGATGTATTCGGCCCAGAGATTCGCCTGCCCGCCGAGGATGTGCGCGTGAAATTCCGCCGGCAGGTTCGTCGGCACCGGCTCGAATTGCGTGTAAATTTTTTCTAGCGACAAAAATCCGCCGATGGCCTTCGGCTCCGCCGCGCGGTTCGTGGACTGGTAATGATCGAAATACGCGAACTTGTTCGGCGACATCACCACATCGTGTCCGCTCTTGGCCGACTCCGCGCCGCCGCCGATCCAGTCCATCAACGCCGCGCTCGGCGCGAGTCCGCCCTCACGAATTTCGCTCCAGCCGATCATGCTTTTGCCCTGCGCGTTCACGATTTTTTCCACGCGCTTGATGAAATAACTTTGCAGCGCGTGCATATTGGTCAGCCCTTCGGAATTCAGCCGCGCGTTGCATTGCGCGCACGCCATCCAATTGGATTTCACCACCTCGTCGCCGCCGATGTGGATGAATTTTCCGGGAAACAGCGGCGCGACTTCCGCGAGCACGTTGCTGATGTATTCAAACGTGGAATCTTTGCCCGCGCAATAAACGCCAGTAAAGACGCCGCCTTTGTCCGGCATGGAAATTTTTGCGTGCTCACACGCGAGCTGCGGATACGCGACGAGCGCCGCGCTCGAATGACCGGGCATTTCAATTTCAGGAACGACCGTGATGTGCCGCGCCGCAGCGTAGGCCACGACTTCGCGGATTTGTTTCTGCGTAAAAAATCCGCCGTAGCGACCCTGCTTGTCGTAGCGCGTCGTGCGCGCGGGATCGAGGCCGAAGCCGATGCCGTCGCGCCACGCGCCGACGCTCGTGAGCTTGGGATATTTTTTGATCTCGATGCGCCAGCCCTGGTCGTCCACGAGGTGCCAGTGGAACGTGTTCAATTTGTAGAGCGCCATCAAATCGAGGACGTGCTTCACCTCGTCCACCGTGAAAAAGTGGCGGCTGACATCGAGCATGAATCCGCGCCAGACGAAGCGCGGTGAATCGGAAATTTCGACGCAGGGAATCGTCCACGAAATTTTTTCAACGCGGTTCGTGGAGAAAATTTCCGGCGGCAGCAGTTGCCGCAGCGACTGGCAGCCGTAGAAAATTCCCGCCACCGTCGTCGCGCGGATGACGACGTTGCTCGGCGTGACGGACAGTTTGTAGCCTTCATTTCCGAGCGCAGCATCCGCGCCGTCCGCCGTCAGCAGGATGTCGCCGGGAGAAAAAACCTTGGTCACGCCCGTCCGGTTTTTCAGCGCGAGGCCGGTGGCCGGTCGCAGTTCGGTGGCGAGCAGTTTCGCTTCGGCGGCAAAACTTTTGTCGGCCATGACGCGGCTGGCGAAGTTCAATTGAAAATTTCCGGCGCGCGTTTCCGCCTGTGCTGGCACTGGAATGATGGCGGTTACGTTCGCGGCGCTCGCAACGAGCACCGTGGCGAGCAGCAAACTTGCCGCAGCGGCGGAGCGCCGAGCACCAGCTCGGCAAGTCGCTACGAATTTACCAACGCGCCGAGCAGGTGCTCGGCGCTCCAGTTTTAGCGAGGCGGCTTTCATATCTTTTTTCCTTCAAAATGTTCTTCGATTTCTTCCAGCGTCTTTCCCTTCGTCTCCGGCAGGAAGAACGTGGCGGTGATAAAATAAACCACCGTGCAGCCGGCGAAGATGAAGAACATCGTGGAGTAGCCGTATTTGCCGACGGTCGGCAGGAACACCGCCGCGATGGTCGTGGAGATGCAGTGGTTGATGAGCAGTGCGGCGCTCATGCCGTTGCTGCGGATGCGCGTGGGCATGAGTTCGGAGAGCGCGAGCCAGACGCACACGCCGGGGCCGATGGCAAAAAATCCCATGAAGCAATAAACTAAAATCGCCGTGAGCCAGCCGTTGCGTTCGGAGGGAACGGGCGTGATGAGGGCGTTCTCAATCTTCAGCGGCGCGGTGCGGGCGGCATCCAGATTGGCGAACGGATTTTTGAAGAACGCGGCGACCTTCGTGTCCGGCACGCAACTGGCGCGGCCAATCGTGAGCTTGGCGTTGGGGTCGTCGGAGCGCACGACTTTCGTCGCGGCCTTAAAATCGCCGTAGGAATAAATCACGACGAGCGACTTGGGCTGCGCGATTTTTTTATCCGCCAAAAATTCAGCGGCAGTTGCGTCGTTGAATTCGACCACCGCCGTTTGGTTGGATGAAATCACCGTTGCCTGCAACGCTTCCCGCACATCCACGCGCTGCGCTTCAGTCTTGTGGAAAACCATGCCAACGCACAGCAGCGAAACGATGACGCCCGCGCTGCCGACGGAGAGGAGAAATTTCCGGCCTTTGCGATCCACCAGCAGCACGGCGACGATGGTCATCAGGAAATTCACGATGGTCTGAATCACGCCGCCGAGGTGCGCCCAGTAATCGCTCAAGCCCGCCTGAATAAAAATCGTGGTGTTGTAGCCGATGATGGAATTGATGCCCGTGGCCTGATTGCACGCGAGGATGATGCACGCCAGCACGAAGGGGATGACGTATTTGCGTTTCAGCAACGACTCGGAATGTTTTCCGTCGGCATTGCGCCCGGCTTTTTCGTTCGCAGAAATTTCTTCCATCTCGCGCAGTTCAATCTCCGCCTGCGCCTCGGAACGCGAACGCAGCAGCGCGGCGCGGGCGGCGTCCTTTTTGCCGCGACGAAACAGCCAGCGTGGCGATTCCGAAACCATGAGCGCGCCCAGCACGAACAAGATTCCCGGCGGCAGCGACACCCAGAAAATGCCGCGCCACGCGGTGTCCTTGAACGCAAAAAGTTTGGCCGCGTCGCCCAGCTTGGCGACTTCCTCCACGCGGCCGCTGAAATAAAATCCGATCACCGCCGCCACGACGATGCCGAGCGTGAGGAGCCATTGAAAAATTCCCGTGCCCTTGCCGCGCGAGTTGGCCGCGAGACATTCCGCGAGATACAGCGGCACGCCGACGCCGATGAGTCCGCCGCTGATGCCTTGCAACAGCCGCCCAAAAATTAATCCGCCGTAGCTATGCGACAGCGCGATGGCGGGAACACTCACGACAAACAAGACGCCCGCCAGAATCATCACCGGTTTACGCCCGATCCAATCCGCCAGCGCGCCGGCAAAAAAAGTGGAGATGACGCTGCCGAGCAAGACGGCGGCGACGATGAAGGAAAGCTGGTTCGCGTTCAGCCCGGACGTGGCTTCGAGATACGGCAGCGCGCCAGAAATAATTCCCACGTCCACGCCGAACAGCAGCCCGCCGAGTCCCGCGACGAGGAGGAGGAAACGGTTGTAGCCGGACTGGCCGGCGGCGGTGACAGAAGAATTCATTTTGTATTTAGGTAACAACGGTTTTTTATGGCCTTGATTTAATTTCGCGCGTCACCGATCTGCGTCCCCGCCCGTGTCGCGTGGCTTTGCGTGTGAATCTTTACCCGTTGCGACACGGGACAAAAGCCGAAAGTTGTGACTTTTGTTTTGAAATTGTAACAGGTAATTTTTCCACCCCATGAGCGAACCAATGAACCCTGACTGGTGGCCCGCGCGCGCCTTGCAACGACAGCCGCTCGCGAAGGTGCTGGCCTGCGGGCGGCGGCTCAACCCGCCGCTGTTCGCCCACGTCGTGAATTTTCCACGCTTGGAAATCCCGCTGCACGGCGTCTATCGCAACCAAATTGAATCCGGAGGCGTGGAAACCCACGTCGAACTGCGGCCGGGCATGGCGCTGTTCGCCGCGCCGAACTGTTGGAACCTGCCGGAGTGGCAGCCGGGGCTGGAACTGTTGAGCCTTTCGTTCGGGCGCTCGCAGGTGAACATCAGCCTCGTCT
>JAYVQV010000403.1:0-5384 GCA_043776855.1 Limisphaerales bacterium
GGCAATGTCCGCACCGACAAGAATCTTCGTGGCCTCCGCAATCGTCTTTCCTTCGCCCAGTGAAATATATTTTCCATCCTCCGCGCCCGTGATGATTCCACGTTCACGCAGCAAAGAAGTGGCGGTGGAAAAATCCGGCGTGCGCAATGTCACGCGCCCACGCTTCGCCTTCACGTCCGCAATCAGTCCCTCAAAAACTTTTTGCCCCTTGTTCAACACTGCGATGCGCGTGCAAAGTTGTTCCACCTCGGCCAGTTGATGCGACGATAACAAAATCGTCAACCCCAGTTCGCGATGCAGCCGCGCGATAGTGTGACGCATCTCCGCGATGCCTTCCGGGTCGAGGCCGTTACCCGGCTCATCGAGAATCAGCAGCTCCGGCTGCGGCAACAACGCCTGCGCCAGCGCCAGGCGCGCCCTCATGCCGTGCGAATATGTTTTTACCGGCGACAACTCGCGGCCCGTCAACCCGACCCAATCCACGACTTCGCGGATACGCGCCGCTGAAGTCGGCGCGGAGTAATGGCTCAAGATTTCCAGATTGCGCCAGCCGGAGAGATAATCGTAAAACGCCGGCGCTTCAAAAATCGCGCCAACCTTCTGCAACGCGCGCGCGCGATGCGTCGTCACATCGTGTCCGCAAACTTTTACTTCACCGCGCGTCGGCCAGACCTGGCCCAGCATCATGCCGATGGCCGTGCTCTTGCCCGCGCCATTGTGGCCGAGCAGGCCGAACATCTCGCCGCGCGGAACCGCGAGCGACAGGTCATTCACCGCGAGACGCCCGCCGAATTTTTTGTGAACTGACGTGAGTGAAATCATTTTTGCAACGTCCCTTCGATGGCGAGCAGGTTCTTGATGTGACCGTCCGCGTAAAGATAATTGACCGCCTTGGCTGGCCCGCGCGCCGCATGAAAATTTTCCTTGTCGAAGAAAACTGGAATCGCGTGCGGATCAAAATTCATTCCCAGCACCACCAATTTTTCCGCACGCTGCCCATTGAGCAGACTGTTCCAGGAATAACTCGAACCCGTCGTCTCAAAAATCTCCGCGCGGTCAGACGGACAGCGCAGCACGTTCGTGTTGCCCAGTTCACTTTTCAAAACCACCTCCACGCTCGGCAGCACATTCGTCACCGGCTGGTTTGTGCCGATGCCGGCCGCGCGGTCGCGCATCACCGGCAGGCGGTTGTTATTTCCGTCCACATAAATTTGCAGCGCGACGCCGATCTGGTGCAGGTTGCTGATGCAAACCGTCGCGCGCCCGGCCTCTTTCGCTTTGCTCAACACCGGCAACAACATCGCCGCGATCAAAGCGATGATGGTAATGACCACGAGCAATTCAATCAGCGTGAAGGCGGCGTCTGAAATTTTTTTTGTGAAAACAAAATTGCATCGCAGTCCTGGGACGAATTGACCGTTCTCCCTCACCCCTGCCCTCTCCCGCTGGGAGAGGGGGCTTTTTTTCCCACCGCTGGAATAATCCGAAGCCGTCAGATGGCATGACACCGTGACGCCCGGCCAAGACGCCCAATGTTTTCCCTCTCCCAGCGGGAGAGGGATTAAGCCGGAACGATGCAGTTGAATTGGGGAGCGCGCCCGCCTCGGGCGCAGCGGGTCGCGCCCGCGCGACCCGCCCGGGCGGACGAAAACCAAACACCATCTGGTTGGTCTCCGTGCGTTCGGGTTCGGCGCGAGGGCGCGCCGAACGACAGCCGGGGCGGCTGTGCTCCCCATTTCCGACTGCATCGTTCCGGTTAAGGGTGAGGGAGAACAGCCACAATTCATAAGCCTATTCCCGGTTTGAAATAATCCAGATTCATCAGCGGCGCATCATCCTTCCCGATTCCATCTGGCGCTGAATTTCTTCCAGCAGCGGTGCGAGTTCCGCCTTCGTCTGCGCCGAACTTTGGCTGTAAAAAGAATTCAACCCGATGCTGCGAATCTTCGCCTCCAGTTCCGGGCTGATCGGCGGCGGAGCATTCGTGCCGCCGCGCGCCGCGTTGCCGCCTCCCGGATTCCGACCATTCGCCGCGCGAAGATTTCGCATCGCATCATCAATCGCCTTGCGCCGCTTGTCGTCGGACAACTGCTCGAACGCACCGATCATCTGCTTGAAACCCGTCGGCATCGTCGCCTCGATGAATTGCGCTTTCTCCTCCTCCGTCATCTTCGCGAACCAATCCTTCATCAACTGTTCGCCGCGCAACCGCTGCCGCTCCTCGTAGGAAAGCGCATTAAGTTTATCTTCCAAATCTTTCAACGCCTTCGCCCGCGCATCACCCGCGAGCTTTGAGAAGTCCACCGATTCCACATACGCGCGCACCTTGTCCGCCGTCACCTTGCGATTTTCCAGAAACCAACGCCCCGCCACCGCCACCAGCCAGATGGCAACAATGGACGCAACCGCCCAGACAATAAATCGGTAGCGCGGATTGAACATGGCGAGAGTCTAGCGAGTCCCGTCTGCCCGCGCCACGAAAAGCTGCCAGCGGTGGTGGAGTTGGGTGCAGCTCGACACTGTCCTTATCCGGCGGCAAGCGAAAGGAATTTCCCCTTGCCCGGACAGGCGGGACGCCTGTGCTACAGCGGCGGCGAAGCCGCCGCCCAAAGTAGCGCAGGCGTCCCGCCTGCTGCTGGATCAGAACAGTGTCAAGCTGCACCCTCTTCGCAACCCATCATTGGTGGACAAGGTCGCGCGACGACTTTGTTTGACGGCGACGCAGTCACTTTGAAACCTGGCTGCTTCTCGCATACGAAATACTCCATCACCGATGGCAAGTTAAGCTGAACCGTAGCCGTCTGATGCCTCACGCAAAGGCCGCAAGGGGCGCAAAGGTTGAAATTTGTTTTTACTTGGCGGCCTTGGCGTGAGGCATCAGTTTTATTGAATCTGCTCTAACACTTCGCTCGGTGATGGGTTTTTTGCAGCGCGAAAAACACTGCCCTCACTTTTTCAAATCAAACTCCAGCCGCGACACGGCCGGCGGCGGAAAACAAATTTTGCGGAATGATTCCCGCGCGCCCAATTTCACGGCTGCAAGGGCAGCACGGCGCGCACACGATAGAAACGAACTGGCGCGTTCGTGTCCGCAAACCCGGCGGAGGTCGTGGGCGAACCGGGAGCGATCAAACCCAGCCCGCTGTCCGTCCAGTTCGTCGTGGCGAGGTCGGGATTTTTTTGGACGGCGTAAAGCCGCGTCAGCACGCTGCTCCACGTCAGCGATGCGCTCGCGCCGTTGTTCAAAAACCGCCAGTCGGTGATCTTCAGGTTGCTGCGCGAATTGTTCGGGTCGGTGCCGGCGAGATACTCCTGCTGGTTTGACATCCCGTCGGCATCGGCATCGGCGGCGGCGGCGATGTTCGTTGTGCCGAAATTTTGCAGCAGCCACGCGATGGGCAGGCCGTTCGGCGCGGGTGCGCCCGGGGTCATCGTGTCCGTCTGCACGAACGCGGCGGCGTTGCTCAAGGAAATCCAGCCGCAGTTGGCGCTGTAAATGGAGCCGCTTAATTTGCCCGTCTTCAAATCCAGCGCCGGTGCGCCGGTGTCTTCAAAATTAATCCAGCCGATGTTCGCGCCGTAGGCGTAGCCGCGCAGGTTGCCCGCGCCGTCGTGGTTCACCCCGCTGTCGGTGGCGGAATTATTTTGATACTGGATTTGATTCGCCGGCGAACCGCTGCCGAGAAAAATCCAGCCGACGTTTGCGGAATAGATGTAACCGGAGCAGACGTATTGGCCGATGACCGCGCCGTTGCTGGTGTCGCCGCGCGCGTCGAGCCAGCCGAGGTTGGCGGCGTAGGCGGATTTGTTGATGGCGTTGATGGTAGTGGCGGCAAGGGCGGCGAAGGATGGATGAAGAATGATGAATGAAGAAACGGCGAGCGTGAGCGCGGTTTTATTTTTCATAGAATCGGAGGGTAATCATTAGAATGAAAAATTCGCCCACGGGTTCGCGTTCGTGATGAAGCCGGAAACCGTGTTCGTGATGAGCGGGCCGGTGATGTTGCCGCCGACGATGGAAAAATTGTTCGCGCCGGTGCCGAAGACGGAATTGCGGATGATGAGGTTGTTGGTCACGCTGCCGGCGGCCTGGATGCCGTAGCCCGCCGGGCCGCTGCCGGTGATGTGGTTGTTTTCCACGCGGCAATTTGAATTCTGAACGGAGATGCTCGCCACCCCGGCGGAATTGGCCGCGTTATTGCCGGTGAAAACATTTTCCTCCGCCACACTACCCGAGCCATTTAGAACCAACCCGTATTGGCTGTTGCCGACGAACGAACAGTGACGCACCACGGAACTGCCGTTGCATACCAACCCGGAGAAATTTCCCACGACCACAAGATTTTCGAGCCGGCTGTTTTTACCAGAGCTGCTGATGGCACTACCGTTGTTCCAGCCGTTGATGATTCCGTTCCGCACGATCAAGTTCGAGGTCGTGACTGACGGGGCGGTGAGGGCGTGAAACGCGCCCGCCACGCCGGTCAGGCTAAAACCATTCAAATCAATCGTCACATTGTTCGTCTCCACCTGGATGCCGTGAACACCGGCGACGCCAAAAAGATTGGTCGTCACATAATACGAGCCGGGCCGCGTGAGGTTGATGCCCAGCGCCGAGATTGGGATGCGCGGCTCGACTTGTTCGAGCGTCTTCATCAGCGGTGCGGGCGCGCCGGGCGGGGTGAGCGCGCCCTGGCCGAAGGCGGAGTGAAGAATGAAACCGGCAGAAACAGTTGTCAGGAGGATTTTGTTGTTCATGGGTGAATGATTTTATTTTAGATGAATGGTTTTGGCTGGGTTTTATTCCATGCGGATGCGGAAGAATTCATTCGTCGCGCTCGTCAGCGTGAGGCTTCGCGTCAGACTGCCGTTGAGGCCGGTCAAATTCGTGTGCGGCGCCATTGGCAGCCATGCCGGCGGGTTCAGGCGGCGCGTGGATTCAATCGTGTAGCGCCCGGCGGCGACGGCGGGCCAGGTGAGGTTGAGGCTGCCGTTGGTCAGCGTGACGGAGGAGATCGGCGGCGGCGGATTGTTGATCGTGTAGGTGTAGGTGAGGTTCGTGCCGAGGCTGGTGATGGAACTGGAAGTGCCGACGCGAACGACGACGGTTTTTTTCTTGGGCACACCGTTGTGAAGTATTTTTAGCGGAATCAATCGCGGCGTCGGAATGACTCCGCCATAGAACGTGATCCGGCCGCCGGACATTTTGTAATCCACGCCGTATTCGGCGGTGCTGCGGGCATCAATCCAATACTCGACCACCTGATCGCCGGGCCATGAATTGAAGCCCGGCGGCGGCGTCAGCAGCAGCGGAATCTGCACCGTGCCGACGGTGTCGTCGCTATTCGTGCCGCTGCTGGCGAAACCGGTCTGCGGCATTTGACCGG
>JAYVQV010000404.1:0-5381 GCA_043776855.1 Limisphaerales bacterium
TTGCGACCCTTTTTTCCATCTCGGAGTTCGGGTTAAAGCGCGCTAAAGCCCGCGCAGTCCAAACGCTTCGCGCTCGCCTGTGCCTCGAAACGCACAGGGGTTTTCCGTTGTGTTCACGGGCAAAGGGGCTAGAGTCAAGCTATCCCCCGGAATCAAACTGCCATTGGAGTAGCCCATGAAACGTCTTACCGTTTGCCTCGTCGTCGGCGCGCTTGCGCTGTTAGGAATTTTCATTTTGAACCGCCGTCCCGCTGCTGACACTCCGCCGGTCATGGTGGTGAAAACTCCGCCAGCGGCAACCGTTGTGCCCATCGCGCCAATAAAAATTTCTGCGCTGCCCGCGAGCGTGGCTAAAATTTCAGCAGACACGAAAAAACCTTTCGCCGCGTTTGAAAATTTTTCGGCGTGGGCCAAAAATTTTACGAACGGCTCGGTGACGCTCATCGAGGGCGAACGGCTCGCGTGGAAACGGCGCGCGGCGATGGGGGAACTCATCCAGAACGATCCGAAACGCGCGCTGGAACTGGCGGTTCCGTTTGAGCTGCGTCAACTGCTGCCGAAACAGATCACGAAATTTTTTGAGGAGCGGATTGATGGGCGCGGCGATTACGAGGTGCTAGCGGCGACGGATTTTAACAGCGGCACCACGACGACGTTTCGCAAGGTGCAGTTGGGCGAACGGCGGTTTGACGCGTTTGTTTATGGCCGTCGCGGGCGGTAGGTTTCGCAGTTGAACCTTCCGCTGCACGGCATCGCGCTCGATGGCAAGCTGGCGGTTTCCACGCAGCCATTGCGCGGGTTGTCCGTGGCGGAGGCGACGGCGCTGGATCCGAAAACGGTTTCCGCGAACGTCATCTGCTCGGTGTCCGGCCAGTCGGCGAACTGGCGCGGGTCGCAGGTGTTCGCGCAGGCCGGCAGCGGTGTGATTCATTTTTGCGGCGTGGATCATGTGGACGCGGCGAACGCGCAACTCGCGCTCGCGGAGAGCGGCGGCACCTCGGCGGGCAGCAATCCGGTTTTTCGCACGGCGTCGCAGGACGCGTGGACGCACGGGCGGAAATCCACGCTCTACATCCGCGTGAATTTTCCCGATGACTTGACGGAGCCGCTTTCCGAAACCGCCGCCTACACGGCGATGAATGGCGTAAATAATTTTTACACGGAAAATTCCTACGACCTCACTTCGCTGACGACAACGGTGACGCCGGTCATCACGATGCCGCAGGCGAAGGCGTATTATTCCGCCGACGCCGGGCTGCTGCTGAACGACGCGCGGACGTGGGCGAAAAAGGCGGGATTCGTCACGGCGAATTACGACCGCGACATCGTGGCGTTGACGCAGGTGCCGGGTTTCACCTGGGGCGGGCTGGCGTTCGTCGGCGGCAAGGGAACGTGGCTGCAAAGTTTCGGCGTGGGCGTGACGGCGCATGAACTCGGTCACAACTACGGTTTGTGGCACGCGAATTTTTGGGACACGACGGCGAACTTGAGCGTGGTCGGGCCGGGTGCGAATTTGGAATACGGAAATATTTACGACACGATGGGACCGGCGGCGGCGGGCAACGCGCTCTTCAACGCCGTGCATAAAAACATTCTCGGCTGGCTGAAGACGGACGCAATCCAGACCATCACGACGAACGGCGTGTATCGGATTTATCCCTTCGACGTGCCGGAGTCAGCGCGCGTGGCGGGGCGGATGTATGCGGGGGCGTTGCGGAAAGATTCGTTGCGCGATTACTGGCTGGAGTTCCGCACAAAATACACGGCGAACGCGTGGGCGGAAAACGGCTTGCTCCTCAACTGGACGCCGTGGGATCACAGCAACGGCGGCGCGCAGTTGATTGATACCACGCCGGGTTCGCCGGACGCGAGCGACGCCACAAGCCGCAGCGATGCGGCGGTGACGATTGGCCGGACGTTCAACGACAACGTCGCGGGCGTCCACATCACGCCGTTGCAGCGCGGCATCAGCAGCACGGAGCCGTGGATTGATTATCAGGTGAACCTCGGCGTCTTCGCGGGCAATCACGCGCCGGTGCTCAAGGTGGAAACGGACCAGCCGGACACCATCGCGAATCCACCCGTGCATTTTCACGCGACGGCGTCGGATGCGGACGGCGACGCGCTGGCTTACACCTGGACGTTTGATGACCTGACGTTTTCGACGAACAATCTGGCGTGGGCTTTCAAAACGTTTGCCACCAGCGGCGATCACGTTGTGCGTTGCGTGGTGAGTGATTTGAAGGGCGGCGTGGCGAGCGCGAACGTGGTGGTGAACAACGGCGCGGGCGCGGGCTTCCGCTTGAGCGGGCGCGTCACGGACGTGAACGGCCAGCCGGTCGAGGGCGTGCTGGTGGGCAACGGCCAGATTGCGGCGACGAAATTTTTTGGCGGCTGGACGGACAGCGACGGGCGCTACGTCATCGTCAACGTGAACACCAATTTTGATTTGAACGCGTTTCAATATGGCGACACGTTCGCCAAGAACGGCTGGGGCACGCTGCCGCTGCCGACGAACAACATCAGCGGGCTGGACTTCATCGCGACGGCGCTGCCGACGGTAAATGTCGTGGCGGACACCAACACCATCGCCGAGAGCGATGGCGCCGCGCACACGTTCACCGTGACGCGCACGGGCAGCACAAACAACGACCTCATCGTGCGCTATGTGCCGATGATCAAGTCGGGCAGCGCCACCTTTGGCGTGGACTACTCGCTCGACACGGACTTGAGCTCGACCAATGTCGCCCTCACGATTCCGGCGGGAACCAACAGCGTCACGTTCACTCTGCAAGTCATCAACGACAGCGCGGTGGAAGGGCCGGAGACCATCGTGCTCACGTTGCTGACGGACACGAACTTGGTGAATCAAAATTACGTCCTCGCGCCGCCGGCGGAGGCGGTCATCACGATCATTGACAACGATTCAGCCGCGAAGCCCGCCATTTCCGTCACGACCACGACGCCGACCATCATCGAGGGCGGCATGGATGACGGCTTGATTGTTTTCACGCGCAACGGCGTTCCCGGCGGCGACTTGTTCGTAAATTATTCTTTGAGCGGCACGGCGACGGCGGGCGTGGATTACACCGCGCTGCCGGGCGTGGCGCTGATTCCCGCCGGGCAAAGCAGCGTGACAATTCCGTTGAAGGTGATTGACGACAAAGAACTCGAACCGGATGAAACGGTCATCGTGACCGTCACCGCCGCCGCCGCTTACACGGTCGGCAGTGCGTCAGCGGCCACGGTGAAAATTCTCGATGATGATTTAATGAACGTGACAATTGCGACGACCAGCGACGCGGCGGAACCGGCCGTGGCCGGGCAGTTCACGGTGAAGCGTGATGGGGATTTGACCGAGGCGCTGATTGTGAATTACACCGTCAGCGGCACGGCGACGAGCGGCGCGGACTACACGCCGTTGAGCGGCACGTTGACGATTCCGGCGGGCGCGGCCTCGGCGGGCATCACGGTTTCGCCGACGAATGATTTAATTCTCGAAGGCGATGAGAGCGTGATCGTCTCGCTCGTCAACACGGCGAACTACGACGTGGGCGTGCCGGGCGTGGCGACGTGTTGGATTCGCGACGACGAGAAGCCCACGGTTTCCTTGAGCGTTGCCGGGTCGCCGCTGTCCGAACAAGGCACGACGACGGCGCTCTTCACCATCACGCGCACCGGTTCCATCGGCGACCTCACGGTGAACCTCGCCATCAGCGGCACGGCCACGCCGGGCGCGGATTACGTTCCGCTCGACAATCCGGTGGTGATTCCCGACGGCTCGACCACGACGACGCTCGAGGTGATTCCGTTTCACGATTTGATTCAGGAGCCGGATGAAACCGTCATCATCACGCTGCCGACGAACATCAATTACAACGTGTCCTCATCGGCCACCGCGAAGGTCATCATCACGAACGACCCGGCCAGCAGCCTGCCGGGCGTCGGTTTTTGTTTCGCATCGTCGTCGTTTTTGGAAAGCGAATCGCCGGGCATCGCGGTGACGTTGAGCGACGTTTCGGCCACGCCGGTGTCGGTGGGCTACCGCGTGTTGAGCGCCACGGCGTCGAGCAACCGCTACTCGCTGCCGCAAGGAATTTTGACGATCGCCAGCGGCCTCGTCGGATTCGTGCCGCTGGCCATCGTGAACGACGCCACCGTGCAGGGGTCGCAAAACATCAAGGTCGTGCTCTTCAATCCGACCAACGCCACGCTCGACGGAATCAAAATCCACACCTACACGATCATTGATGACGACGCGTGTTCCGTCAGCGTGACCGCCACGACGAACAGCGCGGCGGAGACTGGATTGGTCGTCGGCAACTTCCGCATCTCGCGCATCGGCTCGACGAACGCGAACCAGCTTGTGAATTTCCAAGTGACCGGCAGCGCGAGTGCGCCGAGCGATTATGCGTCGCTCGGAAGTTCGGCGACGATTCCGGCGGGCGCGACGTTTTTGGATTTGCCGGTGACGCCGAGCGATGACAACACGATGGAATTTTCGCAGACCGTTGTGCTGACGCTGACGAGCGCGACGAACGCGAACATCATTTCGCCGAACGTCGCCACGGTGACGATTGCCGACAACGACACAAACACCCTGCCGGTCGTGACGGTGACGACCACGAATCATCCGTTCGCCTACGAGGGCGGCGGCAACGGCGAATTCTTTTTCACGCGCAGCGGGCCGGTGACGAATGCACTCACCGTTATTTTCACCATCACCGGCACGGCGTCGAACGGCACGGATTATTCCAACCTCACCAGCAGCGTCACGCTCGCCATCGGCCAGAGTAACGCCATTGCGACGGTTGCGCCGATTGACGACGCGCTCGTCGAGGGCGATGAGACGGTCATCGTGTCGCTCACACTGGGGACGAATTATCGCACGGCGTATCCGGCGTTCGCGCAGGTGACGATTCAGGACAACGACCAAATCGTCGGCGTGGACGCGAGCGACTTCACCGCCACCGAGCCGGGGCTGGTGACGGATCCAGGCGAGTTCACCTTCACGCGCTTCGGCACGACGAACACGCCGGTGACAATTTTTTATTCCATCAGCGGCACGGCGAGCAACGGCGTGGATTATGTGCGGCTGACGAACTTCGTCGTGATTCCCGCCGGCAGTTTGAAAACCATTTTACCGCTCGTCGCGCTCGACGATGCGCTGGTGGAACCCACGGAAACGATCACGCTTACCTTGTCGTCCGGCACAAATTATTCAATCGGCACGCCGGCGAGCGCCACGGTCTTCCTCTACGATGACGAGCCGATGCTCACCATCACCGGCATCGTCACGAACGTCCTCGAAGGCAGCGGCTCGAACGGCGTCTTCCGCGTCACGCGCACGGGCGATCCGAAATATGACTTCACCGCGTATC
>JAYVQV010000405.1:0-5361 GCA_043776855.1 Limisphaerales bacterium
GTGCTGGCGATTTTCACGAGCACGTCTTCGCCCTTGATGAGCTTGCCGAACGCGGTGTATTGACGGTCGAGGAACGCCGCGTCGCCATCGCAGATGAAAAACTGCGAGCCGGCGGAATCGGGATTCTGGCTGCGCGCCATGGAGATGACGCCGCGGGTGTGCTTGCGTTCGTTGAACTCCGCCTTGATCTGCCAGCCGGGGCCGCCGGTTCCCCACTGACGTTCCTTGGTGGCGTCTTTCGTGAGCGGATCGCCGCCCTGAACCATGAAGCCTTTGATGATGCGGTGAAAACAGGTGCCGTCGTAGTAGCCGCTCTTGGCGAGCTTCTTGAAATTCTCGACGGTCTTGGGCGCGACGTCGTCCCAGAATTCCAGGTGCATTTCTCCCTCGGTGGTTTTGATGATGGCAATTTCGCTCATATATTTAACTTCCTTGTTGTTGGTGTGACATTGAACGTCATGTTCAAATTATTTCGCGGCATCAGCGGCGATGCTGGCGGACTTGATGTAGTCGAGGTTGGTGAATTCTTTTTTCAGGTAGGCGTTACCGACTTGCTGAATAGCGCCTTGGTTCGGGCTTTCGCCGGACGCGCTGTTGATCTTGTCCACGATGTCCATGCCTTCAATCACCTTGCCGAAGGGCGAAAAGCCCTGACCATCCAGACCGCCGTTGTCCGCAAAATTAACGAACAACTGCGTGGTGCGCGTGTTCGGGCCGGCGGTGGCGAAGGTGAGCGTGCCGCGCGCGTTGCTGGTCTTGACGGCGTCGTCAGTGATGTTGGCTTCGCGCCATTTCGCGGAAACGGCGGGGTCGCCGTGGATGCCGAACTGGACCATGAAGCCGGGCACCACGCGGAAGAAAGCGATGTCCGTGAAGAAGCCGGAGCGGACAAGATTGTAGAAACGATCCGCGCCATTCGGGGCGAGCGAGCGCGTGACTTCCACGGTGAAATTTCCCTTCGTGGTCACGAATTGCGCTTTGAATGTATCGGGCGCTTTCTCCGTGAGCTTGGAGGGATCGGCGAAACCGGTCGCGGACGGCGCGGGCGTAGCCGCCGGGCTGGTCGCCGTGGCCGGGGCGATGATCTTTGGTGAAGTGGCATCCACCGGTTTTTCATTGGAGCAACCCGCGATCAGGAAACCAAGGACAGCGAGCGGGCAGAGCAGATTTAATTTAAGCGTTTTCATGGAGTCAAAATTTTCCAAAGTGCCGACGGAAAGTCACGCGCTAAAAAATTATTTTTGCTTCGGTGTGTGAAAGTTTTCCTGCATGGAACTCGTGATGAGGCTGCTCATTGGCGCGCGGCGCGGGCGCAGCAGAAAAATCACCAGCCCCGCCGCCGCCAGCAGCAGCGCGCCGCCGGAATACGTCAGCACTTTCGCGAGTCCGTCGCCGGACGGCGGCGTCACGCTGGCGATCAGAACTGCGTTCGTGGATACGTTCGCGGGCGCGGCGCTGGGCGGGGAAATTATTTTGGTGGAATCTATCGTGGGCGGATTTCCCGAGTCGTTGGTTGACGCGTTCTTTGGCCGGGCTGATTTTTTTTCCACCTTCACTGCGGGGATGAGTGCTGCTTCAGAGTCGCTCGGCCCACCGTGGAGGGTGACGGACGCTGAATTCGTCCGCGCAACGTTGGTGATGGCGGCGGCGTTGGCGATGATCACCCGGTTCGTCAGGTCGTTCGCGTTCGTGCTGACGTGGATGCCGACGATGATGAGCGGCGGCGCAACGACTTTCGGAACCACCGGGGCGACCACCGGCGGCGGGTTGGTGACGACGGGTTTTTGTTCGCGCAGCAGCAGCGGAAACGGCGGCGCGTTCACGGCCAACGGCGGCAGCGTCACCGTCGCCCCGACATATTTGCCCATCTGCGTGCGCAGCAGGAGGACGATGGGTCGGGCGGATTTTTTCCGTTCAGCGGCGGCCTGCTTCAACGCATCATTGATGCCTTGATCGTAAGGCGTCCAGTGGATTTCCTCCGAGCTGTCGCAGAAAATGACCACCGTGAGGCGCTCTGAATCTTCGATGATGCGGTTCAAGGTCGGCTGCAAGGCGTCGGGTTTATGGCTGCCGGCAAAGCGCTGCTTGCGGAGAAAGGTCGTGAGGTTGGAAACCAGCAACGGGCTGCGCTCCGGCGTCCACGTCGTCAGCGGAAATTCACCGAGGTGCAGCTTGTCGTCAAACGTCCAGATGCCGAGGCTGTCGCCCTTGGCCAGCAGCGCGTTCGTGCTGTTGAGCAACGTCTTGATCTCCGCCTCCACGGCGGGCAGCCGCTTTTTCATGGCGGACGACGTGCCGAAGACGAACAACCAGCGCCGCTCCTGCGGTTCCGCCTGCACGGCGACCGCGAGCAGCAGGAGGACGGCGATGGCCCAACAAATTTTTTGGCGCAGTGAATTCATGGTTTAGTTGGAACGCGAAAATTTATTCCGCTCTTTGCGATTATGATTGTTCAAGTTTTCCGCCAAATCCGCCAGCGCATTTTGAATCATGCCGATGAACATTCCGTTGCTCGCCGTCGAGCCGCCCAAACCCGTCACCGTGTCGCGCTCCGCAAAATCATCCGTCACCACCAGCACCTCGCCGTAAGGTTGAAACCGGTGCGCCGCGCGTTCAATCAAATCATCCGCTGTCTGGCCGCTGCGGGAGAATAAAACTTCCACCGCGTTGCTGGATTCATTTTTGGGTTTCGTTTTACGGCTGCCGCGCCCGTCAAAGAAAACCGTGACCGGTGTGCCGCAGGCGTCCTGATACTGCTGCATCATTTCCACCAGCGCATCGCGCGCCGTCTCGGAATGACGCGCCGCGCCCTCGGCCAGCTCCGGCCAAGCGTGCAAGAGCGAGTAACCGTCCACGAGGATGCGCACCAAAGCCATGCGGGGAAAGTAGTCCAATGTCCAAAAAGTCCAAAGTCCAAAGTCAGAGGTGCAGCTTGACACTGTTCTCGAATCAGAAGTTAGCAAGCGGTCACGCCCTTTCGCCCGGACAGGCGGGACGCCTGTGCTACGGCGACGGCTTCGCCGCCGCCCAAAGTAGCGCAGGCGTCCCGCCTGCAGGTTGATCGGAACAGTTGTAAAAACAGGGTCAAGCTGCACCCAAAGTCGCACCTGCTGAAACTTTGGTCTTTGGACTTTGGCCGCCGGACTTTAGACTTTGAAAATCATGTCGGTCACTGAATCACTTTTCTCGAAAGCCAACCGCCGCATCTTTGCGCTGGCGGCCGTCATCATCGCGCTGGACCAATTCACCAAATGGCTCGTGGTGCGTTCCATCAAGGTCTGGGACGAACATCTGGTCATCCCCTATTTTTTCAACCTGTGCCATCGTCAGAACACCGGGGCCTCGTGGAGCATGCTCACCGGCAATAATTTTTTGCTCGCGGGCATCGCGTTCGCCGCGCTCATCGTGCTGTATCTGTCGCGGCATCAATTCAGCGCGCACCGCATCTTGGGCCAGATCGCGTTCGGCCTGATCTTCGGCGGCATCATCGGCAACCTCACCGACCGCCTGCTGCCCGGGCGCCACGCGGTCGTGGACTTCCTGCATTTCTATATGGCGCGTCGCGGCACGGCGGAAGTGTGGGATTTTCCCGCGTTCAACGTCGCCGACTCCGCCATCTGCACCGGCGTGGTGCTGATTTTTCTGATCAACTGGCGCAACGAGCCGCAACCCGTGATGAGCGATAAGTGATGCGTGAAAAAATGAAAATAATTTCTGCCCACCGTTTCTGGTCAAGTCTCACTCGTCACTCCTCACACTAATGCCCTTGCCATCGGAAAAATTCACCGTCGAACATTCGCGCCCCGGCGCGCGGCTCGATATTTTTCTGCGCGAAAAATTTCCCACGACCTCGCGCGGCACGATGCAACGGCTGATGGACGAGGGCCACATCCGCGTCAACGGCCAGTCCGTCAAACCCACCCACGCCCCGCGCGCAGGCGACGCCATTGAAATTTATTGGCCGAACGCCAAACCCGCCGAGGCGTTGCCGGAAGAAATCCCGCTGGAAATTTTGTTCGAGGACAAATCATTGCTCGTCGTCAACAAACCTCCCGGCCTCGTCGTGCATCCCGCTGCCGGCCACGAACAGCACACGCTCGTCAACGCGTTGCTGCATCATTGCCAAGGTTCGTTGAGCGGCATCGGCGGCGTGGCGCGACCTGGCATCGTTCATCGGCTCGACAAGGAAACCAGCGGCTGCCTCGTCGTCGCCAAAAATGACGCGACGCACCTCGCGCTTTCAAAACAATTCGCGGAGCGCACGGTCAAAAAATTTTACGACGCCCTCGTCATCGGCGTGATGAAAACTGACACCGGCGAAATTCACGCTGCCATCGCCCGCCACGAAATCCACCGCAAACGCATGGCCGTGCAACCCGATGGCGCTGGTCGCGCCGCGCACACCAGCTACCGCGTCATCAAACGCCTGCCCCACGCCACGCACGTCGAGGCGGAGATTCACACCGGACGCACGCACCAGATTCGCGTCCACCTCCAGCACCTCGGCCATCCGCTCATCGGTGATGTGACCTACGGCGAGAAGCAGAATAAAAAATTCGCCGCCGTCACCGGCTACGTTGCGCCGCGCATCTTGCTCCATGCGCGAGAACTTTCTTTCATCCACCCGCGCACAAACCAGCTCGTAAAATTTGCAGCGCCGCTCCCGAAAGATTTTCGTGACGCGCTGAAGTTGTTAGGGCGGTAGTGTTTTTCGCGCCGCGAAAACCCGCGTGGTGGCAGTAGTGGGACCGGCGTCTCGCCGGTCCAGTTCGTGTTTGTATCGGAAAAAGAAATTTGGAACACGACCGGCGAGACGCCGGTCCCACTACTTGCCGCCGCGCGCAAGTGCTCAAGGAAAGTCCTTGATGCCATTGATTAATTTCCGGGTGCGCTGGAACCGGCCGTGAAAACCAAAAACATCCGCATACGTCCGGGGATGTTCGGGGATGTCAGCTTCCAGGCTAAAGTCGGCCGCCGTGGCCAGATCGGCAATCTTGATCTTGTGCCGGAGCAATTCCTGATACCGAACCTTGCAGACGTAAAAATCTTCTGCCCGGTCAAAACCTTGGAGGCGGTCGGGATCGTATTCGGTGAAAGTGCTGGTCAGGTCCATGAGCTTCTTGCTGCGCAGGCTGAACCCGCCGTTGCCCACCCGGGTTCCAAAAGGATAGTCCCGTTGCAGGCCAGTTCCCCAGGGCGCGCCGATGTAATCGAACTGTAAAAATTCCGGCCGCCATTTTTCCGGGTTCAAAATAAAACCGTCGGTCTGCACGATGAGGGCAAACTCCGTGGACACATTCCGGGTCATCTCCAGCACGACGTGCCGGTTGTAATCAACGAGCGTCTTGCCGGTCGTCTTGA
>JAYVQV010000406.1:0-5357 GCA_043776855.1 Limisphaerales bacterium
GCGCCCGCCCCGGGCGCAGTGAACCGCGCCCTCGCGGTTCACCCGCGCGCACGACGCGCTCCAAAACTTTGTGGCCGTCCCGCGCGTTCGGTTCGGCGCTGGGGCGCGCCGAACCACAGCCGGGGCGGCTGTGCTCCCCAGTTCAACTGCATCGTTCCGGCTAGATTGTGATTGCCGCTTCCCATCGCGCGGCGAGCCGGTTAGCTTGTGCCCAAGGAAAAATTATTTCATGGCTGTGGCTCAACATCCCGTCGCGAATTTTTTTGGCAAGTTCACCGTCTTGAACGGAGCCGCGCGTGAATTGTGGCTCGCGTTCGCCCTCAAGCTGGTCAACTTCGCCGCCTACGCCGTAACCAATCTCACGCTGAAGCGCTGGCTTTCCACCGAGTTTGGTTACAGCGACCAGCAGGCGCTCGGCCTCGTTGCCGCGTGGTCCATCACGATGACGATTGTCACGCTCCTCGTCGGCGCGCTGACCGACGCCGTCGGGCTGCGCAAAACTTTTTTCCTCGGCGTCTGGATTTGTATTTTAGCCCGCGCCGTCATGGTGTTTGCGCCGACGCCGTGGTTCGCCATCGCGTTTGGATTATTCCCGCTCGCCATCGGCGAGGCGCTGGGAACCCCCGTGCTGGTCGCCGCCGTGCGGAAATTTTCCACCACGCCACAGCGTTCCATCGCTTTCTCCGCGTCTTACATGATGGTGAACCTCGGCTCGCTTGCAGCGGCGTTCATCTTTGATTGGGTGCGGCAGGGTTTGGGTGAAAGCGGCCACCTCGCGCTGCCCTTGCTCGACACATCCCTCACAACTTACCGCACGCTGTTTCTCGTGAGCTTCGGCCTCGAACTTCTGATGTTGCCACTCATCTGGCTGATGCGTCCGGGTGTGGAAGTCACGGATGATGGCGTCAAAATCGTTCCGCCCGTGCCGAAGGCTGGCGGCACAAATTTATTCACCACTTTTTTTCGCACCGTCGGCGACAGCGCAAAAGAAACCGTCCGGCTCTTCGGCGAACTCTTCAAACAATCCGGCTTTTACCGGCTGCTCGCGTTCTTGATGCTGATCGCCTTTCTGAAACTCGTCATGATGCAGATGTATTATGTCTTCCCGGAATTCGGCATCCGCGAGCTCGGCGAAGGCGCGCCCGTTGGGAAACTGTGGGGCATCAACGCCATCATCGTCATCAGCCTGCTGCCGTTCATCGGCGCGTTGACGCAACGTTTTCCCGCCTACGGCATGGTCACATTTGGCGGCATCATCGTGGCGGCGTCCGTGTTTATCATGGCGCTGCCGCCCGCGTGGTTTCAACCGCTCGCCGACGGCGCGTTCGGCCAATGGCTCGGCCACAACTATCTCGGACTGAAGGGCGCCATCCATCCATATTATGTGATGATTGCGGTTTACGTCGTCGTGCTGTCCATTGGTGAGGCGTTTTACTCGCCGCGCGTTTATGAATACGCGTCGGCTATCGCGCCCAAGGGGCAGGAAGCTTCTTACGGCGCGCTCTCCTACATTCCGTTTCTGCTGGCGAAACTGCTCATCGGAATTTTTTCTGGAACGTTGCTCGCGACGTATTGTCCCGCGACGGGCGAGCGTCATTCGGAAACCATGTGGCTGTTCATCGCACTGTTCGCGACGATTGCGCCGGTGGGATTGATTGCCTTGCGGAAATTTATCCGCGTGCCGGAAGCCGGGCGGGAAAAAGTTTAACCGCTGGAGTATTTCAATAAAAAGTGTGGCTGGGTTTTGAGATCGGGAAGGAACGTCCGCGAGGTCTTGGACTGCGCCAGCCCTCTGCCGCTTTTCGTTCGCAAGTTTGGCGATGCCAAAGCGCCAGAGGGCTGGCGCAGTCCAAGACGCTGCCGCGACCATTCCTGCGACTAGTCAATCTTGCGGCTACAGTTTGAATTAGTCTGCTCTAAAAAATCATCGGCGCAGATCAGCGCAGATTAGCGGTTAAAAAATTCAATTTTCCCAATGCCCATGTTTGTCCGCTGGAATTTTTGCCCCGAAGGGATAGACGAAATAAACTGCGTTGTGCGATTTCGTCCATGAATGGATGACATCCGCGCGTTTGTAAATGCGCCGCACGGATTCGCCTTTCTCCAGCCGCGTCGCCGGATCATTGATGACCACGTCGCCGTTTTCCGTGAAGCCGATGCAGACGATGAGATGGCCGTCCTTGTCCAGCGGACGTCCGGGCAGCAGCCAGTCCCAGCGCGCGGAAAGAATCACGGGAATGCCCGCCGCGATCCAGTCCTCAACTTCGGAAATGTCATCGAGCCGCGTGACGAAACTTCTCATTCCGGGAAAACTGCCGGCGAAGGCGGTGTTGAACGGCCAGTTGCCCGTGCCAGCGAAGTCCGCATCATAAACTTTCGCCGCGACTTCTGGCACGGTGAGATTCATTTCTGGCCGATTCAATACTTCCGCCCAGCGCGACAACGCCATCGAAAGCGAGGTCGGACTGCACCAGCCTTTTTCATTCGGATAGCCGTGTTGCGAATGTTCCGGCGTCGGAATGATTTTGCCCCACGCCGCGCGGTTTGGTTCACGCACGGCCACGGGAATTTTTGTATTCGCAAACGAGAGGCCGAGAAATTTCAGCGACGGCATCGCGCCATTCGTGCCGCCGAGCGTGATGCGGATTTGCGCGGCATCGGCGGGCTGGTTCACGATCAGCGTGTCGGTGTCCACGTTGCCAGCGTCATCTTTCTGCCCACGCATACTCGTGCGCACAAAAGTTTGGTTGTCCGGCGACCAGTTGCCCAACGTATAAAACTTTGTCGGTTGCCCCGCAGAAATCGCCGCCGCTTCCAACTTCACAAAAGTTCCGGTCGGCGCGTCCGCGTTCCACGAGACGATGAGTTCATTCCAAGGAATGTGCGCCTTGATTTTCGGCGAGAGCAAAATGGTCTCGCCGTTTTCATTCTGCGAGCGGCTAAACTTGGAAAAGTTTTCCACGCCGACAAACCGGCTGAACTGGCTTTGGTGTGAAACGGAAAAGCTTTTGCAGCCGGACAAGGCGGCGACTGACAGCAGGAGGAGGGGGGTCGAGATGTTTTTCATTTGTTAGCCCAATGCCCAAACCGGTCGGCGGGCAGCTTGATGTTTTCAGGATAGACGAGATAGACGGTGTTGCGTGAAGTTGCCCAGGCGCGGCGGACGTTTCCGCGTTTGTAAATGTGGCGCACGCTTTCAACTTTCAAATCCGTCCACGGGTCGTTGATGATGAGGTCGCCTTTTGGCGTGAAGCCGTGGCAGAGGGTGAGGTGGCCGCTGAAATCATCGGCGCGCCCGTCTTGCAGCAAATCGTAGCGCGCGGAAATGATGACGGGAATTCCGGCGGCAATCCAATCTTCCAACTCCGAAATGTCGCTGAAGCGGGTGACGTAGGCGCGCATTCCCGGCAGGCTGCCCGCGAACGCGGTGTTGAACGACCAGTTGCCGGTATGAAATTTGAAGCCGTGATCCGCCACGCCCGCCGCGACTTCCGGAGCGTCGAGGCTCCAGTCAACGCGGTTGGAAACGGTTCCCCAATGCGCCAGCGCCATCGAAAGCGAAGTGGGGCTGCACCAGCCGCTGCCGCCGGGATACGATTGCTGCGAGCGTTCGATGACGGAGATTTCTTTCCCCCACGCCGCCAGATTTACCGTGCCGCGCTCTGGTTTGGCTTGCGTGTTGCAAAAGGAGAGGCCGAGAAATTTCAGCGACGGCAGCGTGCTGTTCGTGCCGCCCACCGTCAGCCGGATTTGAACGGCGTTCGCCAGTTGGTTCAACGCCAACGTGTCCGCGCGAACATCGCCGTCAGCATCTTTCTGGTTGGTCACGCTGGAGCGGGAAAAAGTTTTGTCATCCGGCGACCACTGGCCCCAAGAGAAAAATTTCGTCGCGTGGTCGGGCTGGATGGCGCGCGCTTCGAGCCGGATAAAATTTCCAGGCACGGGCGGTGCGTTCCAGGAAAGAACGAGCTGGTTCCAATCAATTGGCGCTTGGATTTCCGGCGAGAGCAAAGTGATTTCACCGCCGGGAGTTTGCGTGGCGGTGAAATCAGTAAAGTTCGTCACCACCACAAAACGGCTGTAATGCGAATGACCCAAGCCGGGCGCGGTTTTGCAGCCCGTTAGAACGACTAAAAATAAAATCGGCAAGATTGCCAGCACCTTGTTCACGAAAACATTCTGCGCCGGTCGCAAAAAAAGTCGAGCCGCAGTTATCGGAGCGCGGACGGCTCGTCCGCGCGTTCCAAAGCGGTCTTGCTCCGATGAAGCCGGACGCCGCCAGCAATCAACAACCAGACAAGGCTGGCCGTGGTCACTCCAAAGTCGCGCAGCACCGGCCCGATGCCCGGCGCGCGCGCCAGCAAGTCCGCGAGCATGAAAACGATGACGGGGAAAATTATTTTCCAACGGGCCGACCGTTCCATGTTTGGTTGGTGCGCGAGATCAATCATCGCCGCCACGAGCGGCAGCAGCAGCAGGTAATAAAAATTATGCACCACAGGATTAATGAGCAGCGCGAGACCGACGAGCAATCCGGTGACGATGCACAGTTGGTGCGCTGTGTCCGTGCGTCGCCAGCCGATGACGAACAGCACGCCCGCAATCATGACCGCGCCGATGGCATAGACGAGGTTGCGTTCCCACGCCGCCGCTTCCGCCGGGCGTTCGCTGCGCGGCGTGCTGCGATGCGTCCAGTTGTGGATGGCCGCGAGCAGCGACTGGTTGTCCGTGCTGCCCATGCCGGTGAGTTCGTGCTGGCGCGAGGTGTCCGTGCCGTGGCCGAGCGCGGGCTTGGCCAGAACTTCAAACCAGCATTGATAAAGTTCCTGCGTCCGTTGCGGCCCCAGCGTGGCGACGGGCAACGCGATGAGCAGGATGAAAAGCCCGGCGATGACGCCAAAGCCCGCGCGCCATTGCCGTCGGAGGAACGGATACGCCAGCAGGAACGGTGGAAATAATTTTATCGTGGCGGGCAGCGCGAGGCAGAGTCCGGCGCGAAAACTTTTTTGCGCGGTGAGGAAATAAATTCCCGCCGCAATCGCGGTGAGCATGAGGATGTCCGCCTGGCCGCGCGACAAATCGGTTCCCAGCGAACCAGCCAGAACCGCCAGCGGCAGCAGGCGGCGCGACCACCAGGATTTACGTTCCGCTAAATCTTCCGGCGGTGGAGAGCGCAGAATTTTTCCTTCCAGCGCGCAGCCGATGGCGTGGGTGGAAAATAAAATTCCCAGCACGCTTAACAGATACCACGCGGCCACGACGAAAAAGAAATGCGCGTTGTCCGCGTGCAGGCCGTAATAATTTTTGCCTTCGATGCCGTAGCCGTAAGGTGTGTTGGCGGCGGTGCGAAGTTTTTC
>JAYVQV010000407.1:0-5350 GCA_043776855.1 Limisphaerales bacterium
ATGAGCCTCCTCACGTCGGCTGCTACAAAATCAAATCCCAATCGGATGCCACGCGGTCTTGAATTCCACCGTGTCGAGAATCCAATACGGGTCTTCCACTTTCGCGGAAAACCAATCCGTAGCGGCGTGATTGGCATAGCGCTTGAGATTTGTCGCGACGCCAGCTTGAAGTTTCGCGCTGATTTCGGAATCACCCGCGCCGTCCACAATCGCGTTCACGTCCATGTGCGTGGCGATGTGCGGCACAAGTTCGGCGCGCTTGCCGGTGAGCAGGTTCACCACGCCGCCGGGCAGATCGCTCGTCGCCAGAATCTCGGCGAACGTCGCGGCGGGCAGCGGAAATTTTTCGGATGCGACCACAATCACCGCGTTGCCGCTCAAGATCACCGGCGCAACGAGTGACACGAGCGCGAGCAGACTCGGTTCGTCCGGCGCGAGCACCACGACCACGCCGGTCGGTTCGGGCGTGGTGAAATTGAAATGCGAGGACGCGACCGGATTCACGCTGCTGAACACTTGTGAGTATTTATCCGTCCAGCCCGCGAAATGCACGAGCCGGTCAATCGCCACTGTCACTTCGCGTTTCGCCTTCGCCGCGCTGATGCTGGTCGAACGCGCGATTTCATTGACCAATTCACTCGCGCGGTTTTGCAGCATTTCAGCGGTGCGATAGAGAATCTGTCCGCGATTGTAGGCGCTGGCCTTGCTCCAACCGCCGGTCGCCGCGCGTGCGGCGACGACCGCGTCGCGGAAATCTTTGCGTGAGGCATGGGCGAAATTATCGAGGTGCTCGCCCTTCGCGGAGTTGGCGGACAGGTAGCGACCGCTTTCGCTGCGCGGAAATTTTCCGCCGATGTAGAGCTTGTAGGTTTTTTTGACGTCGAGGCGCGTGCTCATAATTCTTGGTGGGAAAACACTAGCAGGGGCAGTCATTGATGGCAACCGTGAGTCTGCCGCCGTTTGGGGAACCAGCACGGCCTGCGTGTTCCCCTCCCCCCGAACAAGTGACGAAGGAAAAGCCCGGCATCAGGCGGCTCCCAAAAATTTCACCATCGCCGCGCCGAACGCCGCGCAATCTTTGGGCGTGCGGCTGGAGATGAGGTTGCCGTCCACCACGACCGGTTCGTTGACCCAGATGCCGCCGGCGTTTTCCAGATCGTCCTTGATGCCCAGCGAACCAGTGACGCGCCGGCCTTTCAGAATTTTCGCCGAGATGGGAATCCACCCGCCGTGACAGATGAACGCCACGAGCTTGCCCTGCTCAAAAAATTCGCGCGTGAGGGAAAGCACTTTCGGGTCACGCCGCAATTTGTCCGGCATGAAACCTCCCGGCACCAGCAGCCCGCAAAAATCCTGGCTGCGCGCATCCTTCAGCAAAATGTCGGACGCCGCCGGATAGCCATGCTTGCCCGCGTAGGTTTTGATTTCCGGCGCGGCGCATTTCAGCGCGTAGCCCGCTTCTTCCAAACGCAATTTTGGATACCAGAGTTCGAGGTCTTCATAAACATCGTCGAGAAAGGCGAGCAGGGTTTTATTTTGCATGGCGGGAATGTTCCTTGAAATCGCGCGGCGGACAAGTCTGCAATCACCGAAGTCTTGCGCGGGTTCGGGAATTGCCTACAATCTGCGCCGATGAAATTCGCACTCGCCATCCTCGTGTTCCTGCTGTTCACCTGCTTCATTGGTTGGGGAATCGTGCTGCTGATGCACGGCAGTCCGTGGGTGCTGCTCGCGTCGCTGGGAATTTTCTTCGGCACCTTCATCAAATACGGCTGCCTCTCGCACTGATCTTTTCTGGGGTCTAGGGTCTGGCGTCTGGGTTCTGGGGGTAAAAGATTTTCGGCAGCCATTTTCCCCAGACCCCAGACCCAAGACCCAAAACCCTACTTCGTCGGCACGGGAAATTTCTGCTGCATCGCACTCGTGATCTGCGACCACGGCTGGCAATCCGTTCCCTTCATCCCCGCCGCCACACCGGAGGCGTAAGCCGTCGCGGTAGAAGTTCCCTGCACGACGAATGACTGGTTGCCTTGTTGCACCACGTTCGCGCCGGGCAACGCCATCGAAACAAAATTTCCGTAGTTCGCATACGGCGCGAGCTGGCCGCGCGAACCGAGAGCCGTCACCGCGTTCACGCCGGGAATCGCCGCCGGATACGTCGGCGTGGTCACAGGTTGGTTGCCTGCCGCCGCAAAAATCACGATGCCCTTCGCCAGCGCCTGTTGGATGATGTCGTCTAGCACCGCGCTGTCGCCGCCGCCACCGAGGCTCATGTTGAGGACAGACGCGCCGCCGTTCACCGCCGCCTGCACGCCGCGCGCCACGTTCCACGTCGTCGTCTGCTCGCCGGAATCATAGACGACGATGGGTAAAATTTTCACCGCGCTGTGGCCGCCGGAGGATTGCGCGATGGCTTCGAGCGCCGCGTTCACCATCGCCGTGCCGTGCGTGAGGCCGTCCGCACTGGAAATTTTATCGCCCACCACGGACACAGGTTTCAGCACAAACTTGTCGAGGTCGCTGCCGAGTGAATTCACCTGCGTATCAATCACCGCCACGATGGGATGACACGGATCGTTCGGTTTGGAATCGTCCAGCGTGAGCTTCGTTTGGTTGGCGGACACGTTCGACACGCGCTGCGGTTTTTGCGGGGCGTCGTAATAATAATTGTGTTCGACTGCCGCGACTTCGTCGTTGGTCTTCAATTTCGCCAGCGCCGCCTCCATGTCCGCCGTGCTGTCGAATTGCAGCCGGTAAATTCCCAGCGCGTCATCGCGCCCGACGATCCGGGCGTTCACGGATTTCGCAATCGCATCAATGTCCGCGCCAGGTTTGAGTTTTACGATGAGTTCATTCGTCACATACGCGGGCTTGGAAGCTTTCGCGACGACGGGCGTTCCGAGCGGGCGCGTGGCGTTGCCCTGCGCGGTTAGAAAAACGTAGAGCTGCGACGCCTCGTTCGTCATCGGCACGAAGGCAAAATTCAAATTGCCGAGCAGCTTGTGCAGCGCCTCGCCGCCGGGAAGATTTTTGAATTTCACATCCACCAGCCGCGCGGCTTCCGGCTCCACGAAAATATGCCAGCCGGTCTGGTGCGCCACGTCTTCGAGCGTTTGAAACAGCGGCTGCTTCTGGACATCGGCGGTGACGCGGTCATGCGCCACGTCCCACGCCACGGAACTCGCGGCGCGCGGCGAGACGAAAGCTTGCGTCAACAGCCACAGGCACAGGACTAATTTTGTCAGGCGCACTTTCATGGAATCATCAATACACCAGCACCAGCACCGCCGCCACCTGCATCTCCTTCACCACGTCCTCAAATTTTTGCTCCTTGATGGACGGCTCCTTCAGTTTGCTTGCCACGTCGGGGACGGATTCGAGGAAGCCCAGGAGGAAGCTGCTCTTCACCGCGTAGTTCACGTTCTCCGGCAAGGCCCCGCTGGATTGCAACGCCGCCGCCGCGTTCAGCTTGGCCGAGACGATGCCCACCACGTTGCCGTGTTCCTCCACCAGCGCGCCGCCCGAATTGCCCGGCTGCACCGGCACGCTGATCTGAAAATACCGCGCATCATCCGCCGCGCCGGAGAGCGACGCGATTTCACCTTTTGCCAGCTTGGGCGAAAACCCTTGCAGACCGGGATCAGGAAAACCCACCGTGGCGACCGTGGAACCCAGTTGAACCTTGCGGCTGGGTGAAATGGGCAGCGATGCAAACCGCCCCTCCGCCTTCAACAACGCCAGATCATTGGCCGCATCCGTTTGAACAACCTTGGCCTCCACCGTTCCCGCGCTAGTGACGATGCGAACTTTGGTTGCAGCTTTCACCACATGAAAATTGGAAATCAAATAACCATTGTCCGTGATGAAAAAGCCGGAGCCGGTGGCTTTTGGAAAATCCGTGGCGCGCAAATTTGAAACTGGTGACGGGGAAGCACCGGGTGTTTCCGGGTGCGGAACAAATTCCTTGGCCACACGCTGCCCCTCGGCAATTTGTTCAGCGGGAATTTTATTTTTATAGAAATTATTCCACATATTTACTGCCTTTTCATCTCCTTGAGCTGCCGCGAGAGCGTTCCATTTGACGGCTTCCGCGTAATCAATCAAGACGCCATCCCCAAAATAGTAGTGGTAGCCGAGAGTGTATTGGGCAATGGCATTACCTTGATTGGCAGCTTTTAGATACCATTTGATAGCTTCGGCAGAGTTTTTTTTCCACGCCATCCCCGAGGTCATACATCACGCCGAGTTTGACTTGAGCAATGGCAACACCTTGCTCGGCAGCTTTTCGATACCACTTGACGGCTTCGGCAGAGTTCTTTTCAACGCCATTCCCGTTGTAATACATCCCGCCAAGATTGTATTGGGCATCGGCATACCCTTGATCGGCAGCTTTACGATACAATCCGGCGGCGTTGGTGAGCGCGGGATAAGCATCGGCATACCCTTGATCGGCAGCTTTACGATACCATTTGACGGATTCGGTAGAGTTTTTTTCCACGCCATCGCCGTTGGCATACATCCCGCCGATATTAAATTCAGCCTCGGCATACCCTTGATCGGCAGCTTTTCGATACCACTTGGCGGCTTCGGTAGAATTTTTTTCCACGCCATCCCCATTGCCATACATCCCGCCGAGATTGATTTGGGCTTTGGCATGACCTTGATCGGCAGCTTTTCGATACCACTTGACGGCTTCGGTAGAGTTCTTTTCCACGCCATCCCCATAGTAATACATCCCGCCGAGATTGTATTGGGCTTTGGCATAACCTTGTTCGGCAGCTTTTCGATACCATTTGACGGCTTCGACAGAGTCCTTTTCAACGCCAGCCCCATAGTAATACATCCCGCCGAGATTGTATCGGGCTGCGGCATCACCTTGCTCGGCTTTGTTTTTGGTGTCTTGGAATTTTTTCTGATCCAGTTCCGTCGGTTGAGCGTTTCCATGAATTCCAGTGCACAAAAGGAACATCAGAAACCCCGCCACGAACCATTTCATTTTCATGCCGTCAGCCTAAAGAGTATTCTCCTGTTGGCAAGAAACTGTCAGCGCCGCCCCAAACGCCGTAGGCGTGACATCTTTGTAGAACCCCAAACCAAAATGAATTTCAGCCCCGTCGGGGCGGCATATTTCGCTCCTGAACGGAGCTTGAAGCATTTTGGATTGGTGGTTCTACAAATATGCCAGCCCTACGGGCTTTCAAATTAGTTGTTTTGTCCTCCCTCATCCCGGCCTTCTCCCCAAGGAGAAGGAGAACCGGTTGCCGCGTCTTTAAGAATCCCAACGGGATTCAATCATTCAGCCCAGCGTTGCCGTTCCGAGCCGGAGCGCGAGGAGCGGCTACGCTGGGAT
>JAYVQV010000408.1:0-5327 GCA_043776855.1 Limisphaerales bacterium
CGAATATCTCAAGCGCGTGATGCTGCACAACGCGCCGTTGAACAATCCCAAGGACGTGGCGTTCTTCCTCGCCTCGTATGCGCGCGATGCCCGCGTGCGGGTGGAGGCCGCCAAGGATTTGCCCGCGCTGGCGGCCATCCGCACGGCGTTGGAGGAGGCTCTGGGCATGAAGTTCGAGGCGGAGAAGGGCGAACATTTTTTCCGCTCCACGCTCGTGCAGACTTTGTTTTACGGCGTGTTCTCCGCATGGGTGCTCTGGCACAAGGAGAATCCCGCGCGCAAGAATGATTTCGATTGGAAGTCCGCCGCGTGGACGCTGCACGTCCCGATGATCAAGGCGTTGTTCGAGCAGGTTGCCACGCCCACCAAGCTCGGCCCGCTTGGACTCGTTGAAGTTTTGGACTGGACCGCCGCCGCGCTCAACCGCGTGGATCGCCCGGAATTTTTCAAACAGTTCGCCGAGACCCACGCCGTCCAGTATTTCTACGAGCCGTTCCTTGAGGCCTTCGACCCCGAACTCCGCAAGCAACTGGGCGTGTGGTATACGCCGCCGGAGATTGTGCAGTATCAGGTAGCCCGCGTGGACGCCGCGCTGCGCGAGGAACTGGATATTCCCGATGGCCTCGCCGACCCGCGCGTGTTCGTGCTTGATCCCTGCTGCGGCACGGGCGCGTATCTCGTCGAGGTGCTGCGGCACATCCACAAATTTCTAAAAAACGATCAGGGCTTGGGCGCGTTGGCGGAACTTTATACCAAGCAAGCCGCGCAAGAACGCATCTTTGGTTTTGAACTGATGCCCGCGCCGTTCGTCGTGGCGCATTTGCAAATGGGACTGCTGCTGCAAAGTCTCGATATGCCGTTGGACGATGCGAAGAACGAACGCGCCGCGATTTATCTGACCAACTCGCTCACCGGCTGGGAACCGCCGACGGAGGAAGCTAAGAAGCAACTCACGTTTGCCATTCCTGAATTCAAACAGGAAAAGGAAGCGGCGGACGCCATCAAGCAGGAGAAAAAGATCATCGTCATTCTCGGCAATCCTCCTTACAACGGTTTTGCGGGATTGGCCGTGGAAGAAGAACGCGATTTGACCAATGCCTACCGCACGACCAAGCGTGCGCCCGCACCGCAGGGACAAGGTTTGAACGATCTCTACATCCGTTTCTTTCGCATGGCCGAGCGGCGCATCGTGGAAAAATCCGGCGCGGGCATCATCAGTTTCATCTCCAATTATTCGTGGCTGGATGGCTTGTCATTCACCGGAATGCGCGAGCGGTATCTGGAGGTGTTTGATTCCATCACGGTGGATTGTTTGAACGGCGACAAGTTCAAGACCGGCAAAGTGACGCCCGAAGGCTTGCCCGACCCCAGCGTATTTTCCACGGAAGCGAACCGCGAAGGCATTCAAGTCGGCACGGCCATTGCGACGCTGGTGCGGCGGGGAGTGCGTCCCGGAGGGACACCGGAAATTAGCCGGGGGCAAACGAGCGGCGCGAGTGCCGCCCCCGGTAAACGCGGCAATAAGAAATCCCGCCCCGGCGGGGCGGCGGAGGTTTCCGGCGTCCCTGCCGGGACGCATGATGTTTCGGGATCATTACCGGGGGCGGCGGACGCGGCGTCCTTGCCCCCGGCTAATTTCCAGCAGCCCTCCGGGCTGACGGCGAAAGAAATCTACTTCCGCCATCTGTGGGGCAAGACGAAGCGCGCGGAATTGCTGAAGACGCTCCACGAGCCGCCGAAGAAGATTTACACCAAGCTGAATCCGCCGCTGGTATTGGGTTTGCCGTTCATGCCAGGCGGTGCTTCTGCGGATTATCTCTTGTGGCCTGCGCTCCCAAGTTTATTTTTGGAAACGTCGTCAGGAGTTAACACCAGCCGAGACTTGGATTTGATTGGAATAGATTTATCAAAGCTAAAATCGCGGATAGAAAGTTACTTCAACCCTGAACTGGAAAATGACGCAGTTCGACAGATTGCTCCTTCGCTGATGGCGACCGCAGGTCGTTTCGATGCGGTGGCAACACGCAAGGTGCTGCTCCAGTATGGAATCAAAAGCGGTTACTTCGTTCGTTTTGCTTACCGGCCTTTTGATGCCCGCCATCTTTACTGGCATCCTGAAACCAAACTGCTGGACGAAAAGCGTGAGGATTTATTTGGTGCCTATCGCGCCGGAAATTTATTTCTCACTTCGCGGCAGAAGGCTGAACGCTCAACCGAAGGGACGCCATTTTACGCAACACGCGATTTGCCGGACAGACACTTGACTCGTCCTGGCTGCGCCTGCTTTCCAATTTTCCTTCGAGGCTTTGGCAGTGAATTGACTCCCGATAAGAAATCCAAGCAAGCGGATTTCTTACACGAGATGGCTAGAAGCAAAGCCACCAACAAATCAAAACCGCTGGCAAATCTTTCCCCCGAGGCACGGCAGTATCTGGCGAAAATTGGAATTGAAGACCCTGACGCCAACGAGGAAATTGCGGGGCTTATTTGGATGCACATGCTCGCCATCGGACATTCACCCGTCTATTTGAAAGAAAATTTGGATGCCTTGCGGCAGGACTGGCCGCGCGTGCCGTTGCCCAAGTCGCGTGAGGCGTTGCTGGCTTCCGCTGAATTGGGCAAACAAGTCGCCGCGTTGCTCGATACGGAAACGCCAGTTGACGGTGTCACCAAAGGCAAGCCACGCCCGGAATTAAAACCGATTGCTGAATTGAATTATTCCGGCGCCCCCAATTTCAAAGTCACCGCCGGCTGGGGCCACGCGGGGCAGAACGGCGTGACGATGCCCGGCAAAGGCAAACGCGAAACGCGCAGCTACACGGCGGAAGAAGTGGCGGCGTTCGGAGCGCGGGTCGGTGACCCGCAGCACGCACCCACGTCCGAGGTTGCGGTTGCATCCCACGCCTCCCTCTGCGGGTCACAGACCCGCGCTCCGTTGGAATTACTCGGCCACACTACGCACGATATTTTTCTGAACGAATCCGCCTGCTGGCGCAACGTGCCGGAAAAAGTCTGGGACTACACCATCGGCGGTTATCAGGTGATGAAGAAATGGTTGAGCTACCGGGAATTTGAATTGCTCGGTCGCGCACTCACCCCGGACGAGGCGCGGGAAGTCACGCACATGGCCCGCCGCATCGCCGCGTTGATTCTGCTCCAGCCAGAATTGGACAAAAATTATCAGGCGGTAAAAGCGGCGGCGTGGCCGTTCCAAATCCCGTCCGCCCAGCAAACCGCGTGACACCACCCGGCTGAATTTATTAAATTTTCCACCTATGAGCGACACGTCAAAAGAACGGTCTGATGAATTTCTAAAAATTGCGTCCCAGTTCAAGCTGGGCGCGCTGGTCACTGAACAATCACATCCCGTCACCGCCAACTTGAGCAGCGTGGCGCGCAAGGACATTGCCGCCGCGCTCGACCTGCTGTTGCAGGCGGACGATGACGTGGTGAAAAAATTCCGCGAGTTCGCGCAATCGGGGCGCGCGGAAAAAATTGCGGCGACGGTGGTAAAGGCGCTCAAGGGCGGCGGGAAAATTTTCTTCACCGGCTGCGGTTCGACCGGGCGGTTGAGCATCATGCTGGATTCCGTCTGGCGCGATTTCTGGCAGCAACACCGTAGCAGCCGAGGTAACGAGGCTCATTCAGAAAAAATTAAGTCAGAGCCTCCTCACGTCGGCGGCTACGAGGAGGAAATGGAAAACCGCACGTTTAGCGTGATGGCGGGCGGGGATTACGCGCTCATCAAATCGGTGGAGGGCTTTGAGGATTTCACGGCGTTCGGAAAAAAACAGATCAACGACCTCGGCGTTTCCGCAAAGGACGTGGTCTTTGCCATCACCGAGGGCGGCGAGACTTCGTTCGTCATCGGCACGGCGTGGGCGGGCGTGGAGGCGGGCGCGAAAGTTTATTTCGTCTATAATAATCCCGATGAAATCTTGTGCGCGCACGTCGAGCGCAGCCGCGAGGTCATCGAGGATAATCGCATTGAGAAAATTAATCTCACCACCGGCCCGATGGCCATCACCGGTTCCACGCGGATGCAGGCCACGTCCATCCAGCTCGCGGTGATGACGACGATTCTGGAAATCGTCTGCCGCGAACTTACCGGCGCGGATGCAAAAAATATTCCGGCAGAATTTCTCGCGGCGCTGGAGGAGGGCTATGCCACGCTGCGTTCGCCGGAAGTCCGCGCGCAGCTCGCACAACTGGTGGCGCTGGAGGAGCGGATTTATCGCGGCAGCAATGGTGTGAGCTTTCAGAATAATTATCACGCGGATCGTTTCGGCATTGATGTGTTGACGGACACGACGGAGCGTTCGCCGACTTATTGCACACCGCCGTTCCGCAAGTTCGATGACGTGAAGGCGACCGAGTCGTGGGCGTATCTCTTCGTGCCGAACGACTGGACGGACAGCGCGTGGAAAAATATTTTGAAGCGCAAGCCGCGTTGCGTGGAGTGGAAGCGCGACGAGGTGATGTCGCTGGTGGGCGAGGAAAAATTCGAGCGCACCTCGGAGACCATCGCCAAGATCAGCTCCACGGAACTGCTGCGGTTCAAGGTCGGCATCAACGGCCTGCGCTACCGCACGCAAGGCGTGGGCGATGGCGCGGTGGCGGTGATTTCCCATCGCGACAACGCGGAGGTTTTGTTGATGGAGCTTGAAAAAGCGGCGCAGACGAAATCCAAAGTGGCGCAGATTTATTTCGGCCCGGAAGCCGACCGGGCGAAGGCGCTGGCGTTGGAGGCGCGGATTCCTGGCAGCCTCACGGTGTTCGTGCCGGTGCCGGAAAAAGATTTTCTCCTCGACGGCGTGACGCGGGTGATGGTGAAGCTGCTGATGAATACGTTGTCCACCTGCACGATGGTGCGGCTGGGGCGGGTGCTGGGAAATTTCATGGTGTGGGTGGTGCCGAGCAATTTGAAATTGATTGACCGCGCGACGCGTTACATCACCAAGCTCACCGGCCTCGACTACGAGAGCGCGAATGAATTGCTGTTTGAGATCATCGAATATGTCGAGCCGCGCATGAAGAGCGATCAGGCGTATCCGCCGGTCGTGGGCATGGCGGTGGTGCGGACGAAGGAAAACGTCTCCAACCCGGAGGCGGAGCGGCGGTTGAAGGATAATCCGCTGCACTGAAAATTTACCGCAGATTACGGAACGCATCCGGTGAAATGCCGAAGACGGACTTGAAGACGCGGGAGAAATGAAACGGGTTGGTGAAACCGAGGTCGGCGGCGACGTTTTTCACCAGCGCGCCGGGCTGCTGCAACTGGCCGGCGGCGGCGTTCATTTTGAGCCGTGTCAAGAATAGGTAGGGCG
>JAYVQV010000409.1:0-5322 GCA_043776855.1 Limisphaerales bacterium
CGCGACAGCGGGAGTCAGGCGACGGCTCCGGCCTCCTTCTCCCCTCGGAGGGGAGAAGGATTGAGGATGAGGGGTGGAACGAATTGCCGACGGTTCTAAAAAATGCGAGTGCGTCCTTCGTGATGCCACCCTCACCCCGGCCCTCTCCCCTCCGAGGGGAGAGGGAGAAGGCTGCCTGCTTCGCAGGCATAGTTTGTCGCCGCGCGACAAACTCCACCTTCGTCGGCTCGCTGCGGCCCGACGTTAAAAATTGAACGCAACTCCTGTCGCGATTGCTTGTTGAACAATTGCCCGCTGAAATTTTTGTTCGCGGTTGCCGGATTTTTTCGGCTACACTGCGGCTGGTTTTTCAACGGTTCGCATCGTGATGATTGAAGTTTCAAATCTGACCAAACGCTACGCCGGTCGCACGGCGGTGGACGATATTTCGTTCACCGTGGCGCGCGGCGAAATCGTCGGCTTGCTCGGCCCGAATGGCGCGGGCAAAAGCACGACCATGCGCGTGCTGTCCGGCTTCATGCCCGCGACGAGCGGCACGGTGCGCGTATCCGGCTTGGATGTTTTTCACGATTCCGACGAGGTTCGTAAACGCATCGGTTACATGCCGGAAAATAATCCACTCTATCCCGAAATGCGGATCGCGGAGTATTTGAAATTTCGGGCGCGGCTTAAAGGTCTTGGCTGGTCAAAATCCCGCGAGCGCGTGAAAAAAGTCATGGAGCAATGCGGCTTGAAGGATGCCGGACGACGCGTCATTGGCCAGCTTTCCAAAGGCTACAAGCAACGCGTCGGCCTCGCGGATGCGCTGGTGCATGAACCGGAGTTGATCATTCTCGACGAACCGACTATCGGCCTTGACCCGCATCAGATTCGTTCCGTTCGCGCTTTGATAAAAAGTCTTGCGGGCAAACACACGGTTTTGATTTCCACGCACATTTTGCCGGAAGTAGAAATGATGTGCAGTCGTGTGCTCATCATGGTGGGCGGGCGCGTATTGGCATCGGACACGCCGGAAAATTTGCAGCGCCGCCTGGCGGGTGGCAGCCAGGTCATCGCGGAAATCGCCGCGCCGCAGGAAGCCTTGCGCGCCGCGTTTGAAAATCTGGTTGAGGTGGAGCATTTCGATGTGACCGCGCGGGACGGAGAATTTTTCCGCTGCGCGCTGACGCCGCTCGACGGCAACGATATTCGCCCCGCCATCTTCGCGCTCGCGCAGGCGAATGGCTGGAAGCTGCGCGAACTCACGCGCAGCCAACATTCGCTCGAAGACATTTACGTCCAGATAACGAGGCCGACGGCGGAGGTGGTGGAATGAACATCTTCATGGCTTTGCTGCGGCGCGAACTCGGCACGTTTTTTTATTCCATCACGGGCTACGTCATCATCGCGGCGGTGGCGCTGCTCACGGGCTTGAGCTTCGTGGTGCTGATGATCACGCTCGGCAACGACCCCATCACCGTGCCGGTGACGCAGGCGTTTTATCAGACGTTTTTCTTCTGGCTCATCCTGCTGCTGCTCTCGCCGGTGATCACGATGCGCCTGTTCGCGCTGGAAAAAGCGACGGGAACTTTTGAAACGCTCATGACCGCGCCGGTCGGCGACGTGCAGGTGGTCGCGGCGAAATTTTTTGCGGCGCTCATCTTCTACCTTGTCACCTGGCTGCCGTTGCTCGCGTGTCTGGCTATCGTCAGGCATTTCACGCAGCAGACCGCCGCGCTGGACTGGCACACGCTGGGCGCGACGTATCTCGGCATTTTTCTCATCGGCTGCCTGTTCCTGTCGCTCGGCTGTTTCGCTTCGGCGCTTTCGCGCAGCCAGATGGCGGCGGCGATGATCAGCTTCGTGCTGGGAACGGCACTGTTCGCGCTGGGTTTTGTGGCGAAGGCGTTGCCGTTCACCACCGAAAATCAATCGCACATCGTCTCGTATTTCGACCTGTTCAATCACATGGACAATTTCGCGCGTGGCGTAGTGGATTCGCGCGCGGTGATTTTTTACGTCAGCGCCACGTTGGTGTTTTTGTTCCTGACCCTGCGCGTGGTGGAAAGCCGTCGCTGGAAATAAATGAGCGAAGAAAAAAAATCCCGTCCCAGTTTTTCGCCGTCAAGCCGCTGGAAAATCGGCTTCGATGTCGCGCTCCGCACCGTGCTGGTGGTGGCGGTGGCGGTGATGGCGAACTGGTTCGGCGCAAAATTCTACCATCGCGCCTACTGGAGCGAGCAGACGCGCGCCACGCTTTCCTCCCGCACGCTCACGCTGCTACATTCGCTCACGAACCGCGTGGAGGTGACGCTTTACTACGACCGGCACGATCCCAAAAATTTCTACCCCGACATCGTGGAGCTGCTGAACGCCTACCGCGACGCGAACAAAAATATTTCCGTCCGCACCGTGGACTACACGCGCGATCCGGCGGAGGCGCTGAAGGTGAAGGAAAAATACAGCCTGCCCGCGTCCATCGCCGCGCCGAACGCGCCGCCGGCCAAAGATTTGATCGTCTTCGCGTGTGGCGACCGGCATGACTTCGTGCCGGGCGCGGCCATCGTGAATTTTCAGACCGTGCAAATGCCGCCCGATGACCCGAACTTTGACCCGAACGAAAAACGGATGCAGCTTTTGAAAAAGCCGGTGGCGTTCAATGGCGAGATGCTATTCACCGCCAAAATTTTTTCCCTCGCGCACAGCCAGCCGTTGTCGGCGTATTTTCTGCAAGGCCACGGCGAACCTTCGCTCACCGATGAAGGAGCGAACGGCTATCAGAAATTCGCGCTCGCGCTCGCGCAGAATGACATCATGGTGAAAAACCTCGAGCTATCCGGCCTCGCTGAGGTGCCGGAAGATTGCAGCCTGCTCGTCATCGCCGGGCCAGTGCGAACGTTCCAGTTGGAAGATTTGGACAAGCTGGACCGCTACCTCGCGCAGGGTGGAAAATTATTTACGCTCTTCAACTTCAATTCGCGGCAACTGCCGACCGGTTTGGAATCCATCCTGAAACGCTGGGGCATTAGCGTCGTGGGCGACTACGTCATTGACCGCCAAAGCTCCGGCGACGACAAGGCGCTCATCGTGCGCAACTTTAATCCGAAATCCTTCGTCA
Source organism: Limisphaerales bacterium (assembly GCA_043776855.1). Taxonomy (GTDB): domain Bacteria; phylum Verrucomicrobiota; class Verrucomicrobiia; order Limisphaerales; family UBA11358; genus UBA11358. The sequence goes on from JAYVQV010000409.1 coordinate 3,098, forward strand.
GCCCGCTCGCGCAACTCGCGCTGGAAATGGTTTTGCCGCGTCCGTTGATTGCCGCGCCCGCGTCCGGCCAGTCCGTCAACGCGCCGCAAGTCGAAGCGCTCGTGACCTCCGGCGAAACCTCTGTGCTGGCCGCCGACCGCACCGCCGCCCCGCGCGGCTATCCGCTCATCGCCTCCATCGAGCAGAAGCCCGTGGCCGGCGCGACCTCGCCGCGCGGCACCACCCGCATCGTCGTCGCGGGCGACTCGTATTTTTTGGACAACGAATTGATTGAAGCGACCGCCAACCGCGACTTCCTCAACTACGCCGCAAACTGGCTGTGCAGCCGCGACCAAAACCTCGCTGGCATCAGCCCGCGCCCCGTCACGCAGTTCCGTATCCTGCTTTCCCACCACGACGAAAAGGAACTTCGCTGGCTGCTGCTCGGCGCGCTGCCCGGCGGCGTGCTCGTTTTCGGCTGGCTCGTCTGGCTCGTGCGTAGGAAATAAAAAAATGGAAAATTTAGCCGTAACGATGCCATTGATTTTGGGAGCGCGCCCGCCCCGGGCGCAGCGGGTCGCGCCCTCGCGACCTGCCCGGAGAACGGGACGAATCAATCATTTCGTGTTCGCCTCCGAGTTCGGCGCGGGGGCGCGCCGAACCACAGCCGGGGCGGCTGCGCTCCCCAATCGTTCACTGCGTCGTTCCGGCTTAATTTTCCCCGCATGAAAACCAACACCACGCCCATCTGGTTTGTGCTGGCCGCCGCGCTCGCGGCGGGCGTTTGGTTTGCGGAGAAACATTTCTCGTCCGCTGCGCCGAAAACGGAAATTCTCCTCGCCGGACTGCGCGCCGCCGATGTGACCGCGCTGGAAATCATTCCCGCCGGCGAACGCAAGATCAGCTTCGTCCGCACCAATCAAACCTGGGTGATCACCGATCCATTTGATTTTCCCGCGCAGACGCTGCCGGTTGAATCCTTGCTCGCCGGTCTGGAAAAACTTTCCCCCGCGCTGCGCCTCACCGCCGATGACATGAAGTCGCATCCAAACGTGGATGCGGAATTTGGTTTTGAAAATCCGCAATACACCCTGGATGTCACGGCGGGCGGTCAAAGCTGGCATCTCCGTATCGGCAAGCGAACGGCGCCCGGCGACGCCGTGTATGTGCGCCTCGTCGGCGGCGCGGGCGCGTTCGTCACGGACGTGGACTGGCTGCCGCTGCTCCCGCGCAACGCCACCGCGTGGCGCGACACCAGCCTCATCGCCGCGACCAGCGCGGTGGACTGGATCGTCATCACGAACGGCGCAAAAGTCATCGAGCTGCGTGCCGACAGCACGAATCATCTTTGGCGCATCACCGGCACGCAACCCAAGCGCGCCGAGGCCACGGTCATCACCACCGCGTTGCAGCAACTGCGTTCCGCGCACGTCACCAAGTTTGTCTCCGACGATCCGAAGGGCGACCTTGCCACTTACGGTTTGCAGCCCGCCGAACTCGACGTGTGGCTGGGTCACGGCACGAATTATTTGGACGCCATCCATCTCGGCAAAGCGTCCACGGAAAATCCCGGCCAGATTTTCGCCCGGCGCGAAGGCTGGAATTCCGTCGTGACCGTGGCGAAGGAATCCCTGCTGCCGTGGCGCGGCGGCGTGAATGATTTTCGCGACGCGCACCTGATGGAAGTCGGCGACGGCATCACCACCATCGAAGTGCGCGGCGACAACAGCTTCACCCTCGCGCCCCACGGCACGAACGGCTGGCAGGTCGGCGGCGAAAAATTTCCCGTGGACACGGCGAACGTGCAAAACTTTCTGCGCCTGCTCGGCAGCCTGCGAGTTTCGGAATATGTGAAGGACGTCGTCACCAGCACCGACCTGCAAAACTTCGGCCTCGCCACGAACACGCGCGCCATCACGCTGCGTTTCGCGAACGGCAAGACCAGCTCGCTCCAGTTCGGCCTGGCGGAAACGAATAAAGTTTTCGTCAAACGCGGCGACGAAGATTTTGTGTATGCCCTGGCGGCGGCGGATGCGGACTTGCTGCCGCAGTTCGGCTGGAAATTTCGCGAACGGCAGTTGTGGAATTTCTCCGTGACCAACGTCGCCGCCATCACCCTGCATCAGGGCGGCAAGACGCGGACCGTCCTCCGCAACGGCGTGAACCGCTGGGCGCTCGCGCCCGGTTCGCAGGGCATCGTGGACCCGGTCGGCCTGGAGGAAACCGCGAAGCTGCTCGGCACGGCG
>JAYVQV010000410.1:0-5321 GCA_043776855.1 Limisphaerales bacterium
GTCCGCCAGTTTCGGCGGCGGCGAAACAACTTGCGGACGAGCCGTCCGCGCTCCGTCACGCCCCACCCGTCATTCCTCAATTTTTATTCGGGTTTATCCGGGTCCATCCGTGGCAAAAACTATTTCTGCGGCCAGAACGCAAACGCCACCGCCGCGAGGATGCACACGAACGCCGCGACTTGGTTCCACGTCGGCCACGTCTTGAAATAAAAAATCGCGAACACCACGAACACCGCCAGCGTGATGATTTCCTGGATGATCTTCAACTGATACGGCGAGAAGGAATTGCTGCCCCAGCGGTTCGCGGGAACCATCAGCATATATTCAAAAAACGCGATACCCCAGCTCGCAAGGATGACGAGCAACAGCGGCTTGCCCTTGAATTTCAAATGCCCATACCACGCGAAGGTCATGAAAACATTCGAGCAGGTCAGCAACACGATGGGCAGCCAGCGGGATTCAGTCACGTTCATGCCGCGCACAGTGAATCTACCCGGCGGCGCTGTCAAATCGGATTTGCGGCGGTGTTTTTTGTAGCGTCAGGCATCCCTGCCTGACGTAGAGCCGAGGCTTCCAGCCCGGCGGAAAAAAACTCACGCCCGCCTGCGCCGCACAAAATTTCGCGAACTGCAAACTGTGTCGGCGCTCTTTCCGGGCGGCTGCCCGTCCTCCGTAGCGGAATACTGCGGAGGGTGGAGAAGCGCGCCCTCTACGTCAGGCAAGATGCCTGACGCTACAATCGTTGTGAAATATTCCAAGGCTCCACTGAAGTCTGATTCAAATCAGATTTGCCCGCGCACAGGAATCGTTTATCGTCCCGCGTCATGCCGAAATTTGTAAAGCGCGCGTTAAAATGGCTGCTGGGATTGTTCATCCTCGGCGTCGTGCTGCTCGTGATTTTTATCCTGTCGCTGGACACAATCTTGCGCGTGATGGTGCAGAAAAACATCCGGGCACAAACCGGCCTGACGGCGGAGATCGGGAAATTTCATCTCGGCCTGCTGGAACCGGTCGTGACCATCAAGGATTTGAAACTCCATAACCCGGCGGACTTCGGCGGCACACCGTTCCTCGTCATCCCGGAAATCCATGTGGAATACGACCGCGCCGCGCTCGCCACCAACCAAATCCATATCACCCTGCTCCGCTTCAATCTTGGCGAACTCGACATCGTGCGCAACGCGGCGGGCAAAACAAACCTGTTTGAACTCGGCTTGGCGCTACCAAATAAAGCCGCGCTGAATCAGGAAAAATTAAACAAAAGCAAAAGCCTGGACGAACTCAAGCAGCGCACCGGGCTGGATTTTCAAGGCGTGGACGAATTGCGCGTCTCCGTCGGCACGGCAAAATACATTGACCTCGCCGACCCGAAAAATAATCGCGAGCAAATCATCGGCATTGAAAACCAGCTCATCAAAAACGTGAAGACGCCCGCCGACCTCGCCGGGCTGGTGCTGCTGATCGGATTGCGGAGCGATAATTTTTTCACCCCGCTCGTCGGGCCGGTGGGTTTGAAGTGAATCGGGGTGCAGCTTGACTTGGTTGCTGTCTGGCTCCCTCGCCCCGCGAGGCACGAGCGGGGAGAGGGTTGGGGAGAGGGGATTTCTATTTCGCAAACCATGGGCCTCCTCTCCCCGGCCCTCTCCTCCTCCGAGGAGGAGAGGGAGTGGAATCCAGCGCGAAGCACAACCGGATCAAGCTGCACCCAGTGAATGGCATCGGCGGACTTTTGCCTTTTTCAGCGGCAGAAAATTTCCTAGCTTCTCCGCGTGCATCGCGACTCGCTCAAATCCGCCACCCGCATCGTCGTCAAACTCGGCACCGGCGTCCTCACGGACAGCCACAAGCTGATTGATCCCGCGCAACTCGATCAGCTCGTCGCGCAGATCGCGGCGCTGAAAAAATCCGGCAAAGAAATCGTCGTCGTCACCAGCGGCGCGGTCGGCGCGGGCATGGGCGTGCTCGGCTACGAAAACCGCCCCACCAACCTCGCGGAAAAACAGGCCTGCGCCGCCGTCGGCCAGACGCGGCTCATGGCGGTCTATGAAAAACTTTTCGCGCAACACGACCTGCACATCGGTCAAGTTTTGCTGACGCACGAGGATTTGGAACATCACGAGCGACATCTCAACGCGCGCAACACCCTCGTCACCCTCCTTAATCGCGGCGTGGTTCCCATCATCAACGAGAACGACGCCGTATCGTTCACCGAAATCAAATTCGGCGACAACGACAAGCTCTCCGCCCTCGTCGCCTCCCTGCTGCCCGCCGACCTGCTCGTGATTCTCACGACGGTGGATGGCGTCATTGAAAATTTCGGCAAGGCGGATGCAAAAGTGATTCCCGTCATCGAACAAATTGATTTTCACGTCGAAAGCATGGCTGGCGGCACGACCAGCGCCACGGCGGTCGGCGGCATGAAGTCAAAAGTGGACGCCGCAAAAATCGTCGTGCGCTCGGGCATCCCGCTCGTCATCGCCTCGGGACGCGACAAAACTATTCTGCAAAAAATTCTCAGCGGCGCGGACGACGGCACATTGTTCGTCGCGCAGCCCACGAAACTGCAAGGCCGCAAGCGCTGGATCGCGTTCTTCCATCATCCCAAAGGCGCGCTGTTCGTGGACGACGGCGCGAAGAAGGCGTTGCGCGAGGCGGGCAAAAGTCTGCTCCCGCCCGGCGTCGCGCGCTGCGAAGGCGAGTTCGCAGCCGGCGATGTCGTGCGCATCTGCGACTTGGACGGCACGGAATTCGCGCGCGGCATTGCGCGCTTCAGTTCCGCCGCCGTGCTGGAAAAAAATCTGCCGAAAGAAGAACTCGTGCATCGGGATGACTTGGTGATTTTGTGAAACTGGATAAACGCAAAGACGCAGAGGGCGCAAATAAATGGCCGGAAAATTTTGCGCCTTCTGCGCTTTTTTGCGGCTGAACTTTTTGTGGAAACGCCAGCCCGCCGCCGGAGCGCCGAGCATTGCTCGGCAGGGCGGGCAATCCCGGCCTCCGAGCCGAGCAATGCTCGGCGCTCCACCAAAGTCGCCCGCCGCTACTTCGCGCGCTCGACGATGAGCATCTCGACTTTCTCGCGGGCGGGCACGAGTTCGAGGCCGAGCTGTTCAAGCAGCGCCTTCGTTATCAGTTCGCGTTCCAAATTCTTCGCTGCGGGCGACTCCTGTGCAAGCGCGATGGTGTTGGCGGAATCGAGTTTCCATGACATTGAAACATCGAAGTAACCCTTCACGCCCGTCCGATCCAGAACCGGCAGATTGAATTCATCTTCTATCTGTCCTGCCAGATGCCCCAACGAATCGGTGTTCGTGATCGAGTAACCGTGCTGATAAAAAATCAAGCCGCCTACGTCCATCGGATACCCGTGGCCTTGTCCCGGTTTGATTCCGGGAGCATCTGTCCGAACCATCTTCAGCAACAGCACGTTGGTCTCAATCATTTCCCGGCGGACAAACAGCCCAAATTGTTTTTGAATTTCCTGCTGCAACTTTTCAATGGGTTTGTTGGTCAGCGTAAGCATCAAGTCATAGCCGTTGGTCAACTGCGCCGCAGAACGTTTTTGAATGTCGCTGAAATCCCAATGTGATGCCGGAATCAAATCAGCATGAAGTGTCCGTGCTGCGCCCAAACTTGGATATGCAATATCAAAAATTAAATCCAGTTGCATGTTTCGCCAGACATATCGGTCGTCGAGGTTGATCCCGCCTTGATTTTCCACAAATTTGGACGAACGCAGAACCAGCACCGGCGGCAATTTTTTGATCGTGCTGTAATCAGCCATCCACATTTGTTCGGGGATCACTGGCTCTTTTTGATGGACAATCTTTTTCACCGCCATCGTCGTGGTTCCCGCCGCGAGCAGCACGCCCGCCGTCACCGCGACTGCCATTTTCATTTTTGTCCACGCCATAAGTTTCATCGCTCCTTTCACGAGGGCCAGGGTTGAACCGCCCGCCGCCGCGCCCTTCGTTATCGCGACAGCAGAAATTGTTTTCGCCAAACCCACCGGCGCGGCGGATGCCGCGTTCGCCGAGGCCGCACCGACAATCGCCGCTGCCGAAAGCGTCACGCCGCGTTTGGTGAAAATTTTCCGTAATTTTTCCAGCGCGCGGCTGACGCGCACTTTCGCCGCGTCTTCGCTCGCGCCCAGCGCCGCGCCGATCTCGGCCATGGATTTGTTCTCGAAGAAGCGCAGCGCCAGCGCATCGCGGTCGCGCGTGCCGAGTTTGTCCAGCGCATCATCCAGCAGCGGGGCGATGCGCGTCCACGTTTCCGCCGCCGCCTCGCTTGGGCGCGACAAGTCGGCGGTCGTTTCAAGTTGCGATTGCATATACGCCTCCTGTTCGCGGTGTTGCCGGCGGATTTCTGTCCGCAAAAAATTCGCCGCCGTCAGCCGCGTCGTTTGGTAAAGCCAGCCGGACAAAATAATTTTCGCGGACAATTCCTCCGCCTTGCGCGTGAGAATGATGAAGACGGCCTGCGTGATTTCCTCGGCGGCGTGCGCGTTGCCCACGCTGCGGAGCGCGACGGCATAGACCAATCCGATGTGCCGTTCGACGAGCGCAGCGAACGCAGTTTCGGAATTGTCCCGCGTGAATTGCGCGAGCAGTTGGTGATCGTCCAGTTCAGCCATTCACCAAGTAATGTCCGCCGGAAGCGAAAGGGAACAGAAATTTTTAGAATTTTTTTAACCGCGAATGGACGTCAGGGCAGATTAAATAAAACCGTGGCCGTTTTTCGAGCAAGCCGCGAAGATCCGCAAGGTTTTGGACTGCGGCAGTCCTCTGCCGCTTTTCATCCGCACGGTTGAAGATGCCAAAGCGCCAGAGGGCTGGCGCAGTCCAAGACGCTACCGCGTCAATCATCACCAACCAGTCAATCTTACGGCCACCGTTTTTATTAAACCACGCTAATGAAAACAAAGTCGTCCGACTGGCCTTGAAAAGATTAGCGGGGATGAGCGCAGATTAGCGGTTCAATTTTTTTACTCCCAGCCGGACATCGTCGCGTAGCGGAAGGTCATTTCGTTCGTATTGTAGCCGCCATACCACTTGGCGTGGCCGTCGGCGAAGAGGATGTTCTGACCCTGGCTGTGCGCCTGCCATTCTTCCCACGGAATTCCGTTGGCCGGGCCGCCGACGCAGTTTTGCGAGTAGTCGTCTTTATCCGCATCCGTCGGCTCGAAGTCCAGCGTGTCGCCGCTCACCACCAGTGCGGAGGGAAAAAGAATTCTTTTCTCGTCCACGGCGGCGCGCTGAAAATCCGCCGCGACGAACGCCGCGCGCGCGCCGTTGAAATAATTGAACCGCGACTGCTCG
>JAYVQV010000411.1:0-5317 GCA_043776855.1 Limisphaerales bacterium
ATCCATGCCGCCTTCGCTGATGGTCGCCGTGGTCGTCGTGACAAACACGGCGGGCTTCACGGATGAATCATCGTCCACAATCGTGATGATCGCCTCCGCTGGCGGCGCGAGGACGTAACTTTGATTCACCTGGTTCGTGTCGGTCAGCAACGTGAGCGCAATCGTCTCCGGGCCTTCAACGAGGTTGTCGTTGATGATGTTGACGGTGAACGTCACGCTGTTCATCCCGGTGGGAATGACGAGCAGAATATTCGTGTTGCTCAAATCCGGATTCATTATGTAATCCGCGCCGGCTTTGGCCGAACCGGCGAGTGTGAAGTTCACTGGCAGGTCGCTGTTCGTGTCACCCGTGCGCGTGACGGTGAACGTGCAGTTCGTGCTGGCGTTCTCGGCGATGGAATTGGTGCTGGCCACGACCTTGACTGTCGGCAGCGCCGTCGCGATGAAGTCCAGCCCGCTGATGTTATTCGTCGGCACGGTCGTCAGCGTGATCCAGCCGTTTTTGGTGAACGTGTCGCCATATTGAAACGCGTTCAAATCCAGATTCGTCGTGACCTTCACGATGACGTATCGCCCGTCGCTGTCCGTCCAGCCGCCGAAAAATTTCGCCGCCGCAATCTGTCCGTTGCCCACCAACACGCCTTCGAGCGGGAGGCCATTCGTGTCCGTCACGCGTCCGCTCAAGCGGAAGCCGACGCCCGTGCCGTTGTTCACCACCACGTTCGCGCTCGCCACGCCGCCCTTCAAATCGCTCACCACGCAGCGCACGACGTGGTCGCCGCTGGTGGCAAACGTTTTGAAAGTCCACGGCAGATTGTTCGTCGAAAACGTCCGGTCATCAAACGTCCACGCGTAAGCCAGCGCGTCGCCGTCCGCATCCGTCGCCGTCGCGTGAAAATGCACGGGCGGATTCGTGATGATGTCCGGCTGGTCCACTTCCACTGCCAACACCGGCGGATGATTGTTCGCGAACACGCCGAGGTTGACCTGATAATCAATCCACGGCTCCGTGCCGCTCGCGCCGCGTTGCAGCGGCGTGATGTGAACGCCCGCGACGTTGTCGTTGAACGTCCGGCCAATCGTCATCGCCGCATCACTGCGGCTCGTGCCGTCGCTCGCGTCCGGCGAACCCGGCGTGGTGTCAATCAACTGCGCGCCTCCCTCACTTTCGCCCCACGGCGTCCAGTTCAGGAGCAAGCCGTTTTCCGCCCACGGATTCGCCGTGAATTTCGTGCGGAACTCCAGCCAGTAATCGCGCAACGAATCTTTCCGCAACGCCGCCGCATACATCCGCCACGCCACGCGCGCCGACTCCGGCACGTCGAACGGATAAATCCGATACACGCCGTTCGTCGTGATGCTCTGCACCGCGTCCGCTTTCAACCAGTCGAGCAAATTTTTATGAACCGCGTTGAACAGCGCGTTGCCCGCCGCCGCCGGTCCCATCGTGTCGTAAATATTTCCGTATTCCAGATTCGCGCCCGGCCCGACCACGCTCAAGTTCGTCGTCGTGTCCCAAAAATTCGCGTGCCACAAACCGTAGTTGTGGCCGAGTTCATGCGCCGTCACGCCCACGTCGAAACTTTGCAGCCACGTCCCCTTGCCGCCGACATACGCCAGCCCGCCCCAGGTGTAGCCCGGCACGCCCGTCAGCGCCACGATGTCGCGGTCGTAATTCGCCGTGACGAATCCCGCCTTCTTCGCCCACGTCCGCGCGTCGTCCAGCAGCAGGCCGGGGTCGGTGGCATAATACGCCTTCGTCTGCGGCATCGTGATGACCGGCGTCACCGTCGCCGTGAGCGAAGTCAGGTCGTAAGAATTTTCCGTGTAAAAATTATTCACGCCGTTCATCGCCGTGTAGGCGGCGGCTTCGGTGAGCGGCTCCGTCAAGTCATCGGGAAAATTCACGCGGATGTAGAGCACGGATTTCCGCCCGTGCGTCCACGCGTCCTGCGACGCCGTGCGAAAAACCGGATTGCTGCCCGCCGAGGTGCCGCCGCTCTCCGCGAGCGCGAGCTGCGCGTTCGCCGCATCCACATGATCCACGCCGCAAAAATGAATCACACCGCTGCCGGCCTGTGCGAACACCTGCGACCCGCGCCAGTTCGCCGACTGGCCGGACACGGAGCAGATCACGTTCGCGGAAACCGTTTTCGGATCCAGCGCCGTCGCCTCCGCCACCGACAGCACGCGCAACGGCTGCGTGGAAACCGCGAGCTTGCCGTCGAGCGCTACGCCGTGCAGCGGAATATTCAACTGCGAAACCTGCCGTCCGCGCCGCCCATAAACAAAAGCGTCGAACCGCCGTTCGCCCAACTGCACCTTGCGCGAAATCGTCGTGCTGCCCGTGTTAAAATCCGTCGCCGCCAGCACCTCGTAATCACCGCGCCCATCAATCTGCTCCTCAAAAAATTTCGTGATTGGCTTCGGCAGCATCGCGCGCAGCTCAAACGGAACCGCCATTTCCAACGCGCGCTTCGGATCATTCTGGATGAGTTCCACCATCGCCTCGCGCCGCTTCCACGCGAGCCGTTCACCTTCGATGAGCGTCACGGAACCGTTCGTAAAATTTTTAGCCCACGCGGAAAAATTTTCAAAAGCGGCGAAAGGTTTTTCCGCGTCCGCTGAAATTTTTGCCCCGCTTGCGGGCGGCGTGGAAGTTTTCACTGGCGCGGCGGACGCAGCGGTTGCCGCTGGCGGAATTTTCGTCGCTGCCACCGGTGGAACGTCCGCCGAAGGATGGCGGTTCAAAATAAAAATTCCCGTCAGCGCAAGCGCGCCGACGACCAGACAGGCGGTAAGACGTTTCATGGGCTACACCAATGGCGATTTGATTCTGGGGACGGCTTGACTCTAGCCCGTTTGCCCGCGAACACAAAGGAAAACCCCTGTGCGTTTCGGGGCACAGGCGACCATGTCATCAAATAAAAAAATTAGCTTGGAAAAAAAGTCTGGCGCGCGAAACTGTCCCTGTTCTTTGAAACGGCGGAAGCGATTCCGCCGAACATCGCCGTCAAATGTCTGGGAACCCGGTGTGAATCCGGGACGGTTGCGCCACTGTAACGGCTACAATTCTCAATGCCACTGAACGCAGGTTCGGGAAGGCGGGAAAAGGTCTGAAGCCAAAGTCAGGATACCGGTTTGATTGCGCTCGTCGCTGGGGCGAGCTGATAGTTTTCAATTGATGGTTGATAGTCGGAAAGCTAGGGGGCTTTTTGCTATCAACTAAAAACTCTCAACTATCAACATCCCCGCAACTTCTCCGCAAAGAGAAGGATGGAGCCAGCCGCTTGAACCATTTTCAGGCGGACTCGTTGAATGCCTTCATTCCCCGTTTGCGGAATCGAAGGCTTTTTTATTTTCGCCCTCGTCCTCGCCCTCGTCCTCGTCCTCGATTTTTTCGCGGCGAAACGAGAACGAGGACGAGGACGAGAACGAGGATGATTTCTTTTCCGCGCTGGTCTTCCAACAGTAAAACTGTCTGCGTGAATTATTTTTTTGCGCGGACAAAATTGAAAGATCAGCACCAATGAAAATCCGTTCGCTGGGATTCGCCAGCCTGTTCGTCCTGTCCATCGCGTCCGCGTCCGCGTCCGCCACCACCATCACCGAAAATTTTTCCGCCAACCCGTTGCAGAACGGTTGGAAAATTTTTGGCGACACCAACTCGTTCGTCTGGAACTCCGGCAGCAACAACCTCGCCGTCACCTGGGATTCACGCCGCACGAACAGCTATTTCTACCATCCGCTCGGCACCATCCTCACGCGCGATGATGATTTCAGCATCACGTTCGACTTGAACTTGAGCGACATCGCCACCGGCATCGAGCCGTTCAAGACCGGGCCGTTGCAGATCGCGCTCGGCTTTGTGAAATTTTCCGTCGTCAGCAACGCGGGTTTTGGACGCGGCGTTTATGGCAGCGCGCCCAACATCGCCGAGTTCAATTACTACGCCGATGGCTATTATGACTTCGGCATCATTTATCCTTCCCCCGCCGCCACGCTTCCCTCGTTCATCTCCGGCGTGGACAGTTATGCCTACTGCCCCGCGAGCGTTTCCCCCTTCAACAATCTTCTGCCCACGAACCAAACCGTGCGCGTCGCCATGACCTTCACCGCGAGCAACCAGACCGCCGTGCTGAACATCACCGCCAACGGCTCGCCCGTCGGCACCCTGCCCGCGCTCGTGCTGACAACGGCAAACGGTTTCAAGACCAACGATAATTTTTACGCCGACACTTTTTCCATCAGCAGCTACAGCAGTTTCGGTGATGATTATGATTCCGTCCTCGCGCACGGCACCGTGAGCAACCTCGTCGTCACCGTGCCGCCGCCGCCGGTGCAGAATCTGGCCGTTGTTTTCTCCGGCGGTCAATGGCGGGTGAATTTTCTCTGCCAGAACAAATGGTCTTACGCGCTGGAAGCTTCCACCAACTTGATCAACTGGACCCAGATCAATTCGCAAAATTCCACCAACGCCAACGTGCCACTGACGCTGACGGACACCAACACGCCCGGCAGAAAAGCCTTTTACCGCATCCGCGCCGACCGGCCATGACGCCGAAATTTTTCAATCCGAGCCAGTGTCCCTTGTGCGGCGGCGCGAACGAGTGCCAGCTCTGTTCGCCCGCCGCCTACAAAGGTGCCGCCGGCAAAGGCCGGTGCTGGTGCGCGGATGAAGAAATTTCCAGCGAACTGCTCGCGCGCGTGCCGGAGCATTTTCGCAACCGCGCCTGCATCTGCCGTCCGTGCGTGGAAAAATTTCGGCTGGAGAAAAAAATTGCCAGCCCGCGCCCGCCGCAAGCAACCCGCCGTGCGCCAAGGCCTGCCGCGCCGAAGCGCAGCGAAGGCGGGTTCACGTTGATTGAACTGCTCGTCGTCATCGCCATCATCGCGATTCTCTCCGCGCTGCTGCTGCCCGCGCTGGGCAAGGCCAAGGCCACCGCCAAACGCGCCGACTGCCAGAGCAATCTCCGCCAGCTCGGCCTCGGCATGATTTTGTATTGGGACGACAACGCCGGAAAATGTTTCAAGGTTTCTGATGCCAATACCAACGGCGCAACCGGCACCATCTGGTGGTTCGGCTGGCTCGACAACAGCCAGCCGGAAGGCCAGCGCCCGTTTGATTTATCGGCGGGGAAATTATTTCCGTATCTCAACGGCTCCGACGTGCGGCTCTGCCCGTCGCTCGATGCGTTCCATTCACAATTCAAATTGAAAGCCACCAATGTCGTTTGTAGCTACGGCTACAACCTCAAACTTTCCCCCGCCAGCGCGCCCTTCAATTCATCCGCCATCCGCCGCCCGTCCGACACCG
>JAYVQV010000412.1:0-5307 GCA_043776855.1 Limisphaerales bacterium
CGCGGATAAACGCGCCCGCTCGTCGCGGCAAACGTTTCCACGCCTAGTTCTGCTGCCCATTGCCGCAACGCGGTCGCATCGAATTCCGCGAGGAGTTCCGCCCAGAAATTTTGTGGCTGTTCCGGCCCGGTGTAGCGCGTGGAAAATTTTTCAAGTGGTTCGGCGTGGGTGAGATTTAATCCGCCGCGCCCGGCGACGAGGAGTTTGCGTCCGACCGATGGCTTGGCATCGAACAGCGTCACGTCTGCGCCGCCTGCCGCCGCAATTTCTGCCGCGCGCAACCCCGCCGGACCGCCGCCGATGACAATTATATTGATACGAAATTGAAACAGTATCCGCCGCGCCGCGCAAGCAGCGGGACAGGTTGGATTTGGCGGAGCGCGGGTCTGTGACCCGCAGCGGCTACGCCAAGCCGGACGGGTGAGATATTATTTGAAACGTCTTGTGAAGTTCGGACGTGCTGCGGCTCACAGAGCCGCGCTCCGGTCAAGCTGTCCCACTATTTTTGCGCGTCACGCAAACCATCCGCGTAGGCCTCGAACACGCGACGCATTTCGTCGCGGACGGTGCGGAAACAATTCAAAATTTCTTCGTCGCTGCCGGTGGCTTTGGCGGGATCGAAGAACGGCCAGTGATGGCGGTTCAATTGGCCGGGGAAAATCGGGCAGGCTTGATCGGCATTGCCGCAGACGGTGATGACGGTGTTGACCGGCTGATTGAGAAATTCTTTCAAGTGCTTTGACTGATGCGCGGAAATATCAATGCCGATTTCCGCCATGACTTTCACGGCGAGGGGATGGACGAAGCCGGCGGGCTTGGAACCAGCGCTCACAACGGTGGCGCGGTCGCCGAGCGCGGCGCGCAAAATGCCTTCGCCGATGTGGCTGCGGCAGGAGTTGCCGGTGCAGAGAATCAAGACGGTGGGTTTGGAATTCGTGTTCATTCGTGGTTGAAAGTTTTGCCTGATACCAGCCGCGCGACTGATTGCAGATTTTGCAGACGGACAACATCACCGGCACCTCGACGAGCACACCGACGACCGTGGCCAGCGCCGCGCCTGAACTTGCGCCGAACAGCGTGATGGCCACGGCCACGGCGAGTTCAAAAAAATTGCTCGCGCCGATGAGCGCGCCGGGCGAGGCGACGTTGTGCGGCACGCGCAGCTTGCGCATCAGCAGATAGGCGAGCGTGGAATTAAAATAGACCTGGATGACAATCGGCACGGCCAGCAGCAACACCGCGAGCCAGCGAGTGGTCAGATTTTCCGCTTGAAACGCGAAGATCAAAACCAGCGTCAGCAGCAGCGCGAAGATGGTCACCGGTTGAAACTTCGGCAGAAAGTTTTTCTCGAACCAGTCCTTCCCGTGTGATTTCAGCAACACGGTTCGCGTCAGCCAGCCCGCCGCGAGCGGGATGACGATGAACACCACGACGCTCGTGATGAGCACTTTTGACGGCACGACGACATTCGCCACGCCGCACAGAAACATCACGATGGGCGCGAAGGCGACGAGCATGATGAGGTCGTTCACCGCCACCTGCACGAGCGTATAAACCGGGTCGCCGTCCGTAAGATAGCTCCAGACAAAGACCATCGCGGTGCAGGGCGCGGCGGCGAGGATGATGAGGCCGGCGGTGTATTCCTTCGCCAGCGCCGGCGAAATCCACGCGCTGAAAACGTGTGACATGAACAGCCAGCCGAGGAACGCCATGCTGAACGGTTTCACCAGCCAGTTGATGAACAGCGTGACGAAGATGCCCTTCGGTTTTTTGGCCACGCCGCCGAGCGAGGTGAAATCAATCTTGAGCATCATCGGATAAATCATCAGCCAGATCAGCACGGCGATGGGCGCGTTGACGTGCGAGCCGCTGACAAACTCCAGCTTGCTCACCGTCGCCGTGAACTGCGGTGCCAGTTTGCCGAGCGCTACGCCGACGACCATGCAGAGAAAAACCCAGACGGTCAGGTAACGTTCAAAGAACGCGAGGCGCTTGGGTGTGGTTTGATCGCTCATGGTTTGGTGGATTTACCCGCAACACTTGGATGCCTGCGTCGCTTCCGTGAAATTAAATTTTAGCGGACTGAATTCTGACGGTGCGGCGGGCGGCAGGCATTTGTCCATCGCCAGACACGCGGTGTGCCGTTCGGTCAGATGAAAGATGACTTCGCCGTTGGCCGCTTCGACTGAACGCAGCGGGAATTGCGTGATAAAACCAACTTCGTGTTCGATGTCCACGTCGAGGTCGTCGGTGAGCAGGGCGTTTTCCGCGAGGCTGAAAATTTTCAGGAGTTTGCCCGCCGTGAGCCGGTGGTCAATGTCATCGGCAGACCACGTCTGCAACCGGCAGAGCGAATCCGTGCGCAGTGTGCCGCCGCAATCAATGAACCGCTTATCAATCCGCGCCACTTCGGTGACGTGGGAATGCGCCGGAGCAAATTCGCCGCCCGGCAAATGAAAGCGGATGTTCACCGCCGGGTTTTGGGCGAGAATGTTTTTTAATTCGCGCAGTTTCATGGTTCGTGAAATCTAGCAGCATTTCTGGCGGCGGCAGATGACGGCGAGGTCGGTCTTCAAAATCTTCTTCAACTTCTTTTTGTCGTTAGCGGATTCATCCGTCTTGGCGAGTGATTTGTGAACCCAATCCAGCGCCTCGCGGACGGCGACGGGCGCGGTCTTGTCCGGCAGCCGGTAATAAACCCAGCGCTCGGACTTACGTGAGCGGATGAGTCCGGCGTGGTTCAGGATGGAGAGGTGCTTGGAGATCGTGGACGGCGCAAAGCCGAACAGCTCGGTGATCTGGCAGACACAGAGTTCGCCCCCGCGCAACGCGAGCAGAATCCTTACCCGGTTCGGGTCGGACAGCGCCTTGGTGATGGCCATGAACTCACGCATAATGTTATTTCGTCAAATGACGAAATAAGTATTTCCCCAAAGCCTGTTCCGCGCAAGAAAATTCTCCGGGTTGTCGCCCGCTGCGGAGTTGCGATGTGGTGGGCGGCCCTGCATTGGCTTGTCGGCATATATCGCGCACGGACTGGATTGGTCACAACTCCACCACACGAGCAGCGTTTGGATCGTAACGAAAATTTTCCAAGGTGCCGTTTTTCAACTTTTCCATGACTTCTTCGATGACGGGAAAGGGAACCAGAAACCATTCCCTTGGCTCAACCTGCGAGCCGAACCGGTCTTTTAATTCCAAATCCAAGCGGGCGAGACTGAAAAACTTGTGCAGCAACGCCTCCAGCCGCTTGCGGTTGATATTGGAAAGTTTGAACGTCGCGACAATTTCCACGTCGGCCAACAGATAGGTCGGGTCTTTCTTGGCGTTGGCGACACGGCTTTTCACTTCGCCGCCAGTGACGCCGATTTTATGGATGACTGCCCGATTTTCGGCGATGAACGGATGGTCGGATTTACTGCGGAGCACATAGACGTAGCCGGTGGGCAGGTCGTCGGCATCCACCGTTTCAGAGAAAAGCGGACCGAGTTCCGGCTGGGTGATGCGGCGGCTGGCTTTGTCTTTATTCAAGGCGCGTTGGAGCGAGCGCAGCAACAGATCACTTTCGGTGCCGTTGCTGTAAACCACCCGCAAACGCGAATCCGGGCGACCGTAGTCATTCACAAATGAATCGCCCATTTCGGCGACGACCAACTTTTGTCCGTCGAGGATAAACAAGTCTCCTTGTTTCACCTCGGCGTTATCTTTGTAAGCAATGGTTTTGCGCTCGCCCGCCGTCAACTCACGTTGAACTTTTTCAAACATGGGTTGGAACTTGGCGAAATCCCGGCAGGGATTGCGCTGGGCGACTTCTTCCGCCGCGTTGATTTCCTCACGCGGGCGAACATGAACCAACTTGGTTAAATCGGCGGCAGAGTCAGGTTCCACGCCCAAAGCGGCCAACAACGCCTCGGCACTTTCAGGAACATTCTCCCCGTGAACCAATGTGGGTGCGTCGCCCAACAGATTTTTTGAATCTAAATCCTGCAACACGCCGCGACATTCAGCGGACGCACGGAGACAATCCAGCCGCACGGCATACAAGCGTTCAAAGATGTCGCAATTTTCGCCGTGCTCGGGCAGGCGTCCTTGCGCTTGAACGAAACGCTCAATTTCTTCAAAACCGGCGATGATGCGTTGCTCACGCGCCGTGCGACCGCCGGACGACTCGGCCTCGACCTCGACGCCAAGTTCGTCCAACACGTCACTTATTTCATCGTTGGAAATTTCTTTAGCCATTCTTGGATTCTTTAGCTTTACGTTGCAAGAAGACGATGCCTTCCGCCATCCGTTTTTCCCACGGATCGGCCGCCGTCAGCGACGGGAGACGACCTTTTTCCTGTTTGAATTTCAGCGCCCGCTTGGCGAGTTCTAAAGCCTCTTCGGCGCTCAAACTCACCCGTTTGGCGGCGATGACTTCCGCAACCTGCTTCAAGCGTTCCTCGCCCATGGTTTTGGCGAGAATGGCGTAAGCCTCGCCGAACGGATTGATGCGGTCAATCAGGTCAATGTTCAGCTCGGTCACGCTCAAGGCGAATTTTTTAATGCCTTGAATGAGCGCCAAATTTTTTGAGGCTTCACCACTGCCGCCGGCGGACAGTTGCCGTTTGGCTTCTTGAACCAGGTTCAAGGCGGCAACGGCATGTTGGCGCACGGCTTCTTGATCTTCATCCGCCAAATGCGGGTAGGATTCTTTGACGATTTTACCCATCCGCACCTGCGTCAATTCCTCCGGCACCATTTCTTTATCAAACATCCCGCGCTCAATCGTTTGCTTTTCCTGCACAAAGGCGGTGATCAATTCCGTCAAATCTTCCCGACAGATGCGCACGGCCTCCTGGCTTTTAGGTTCGGCGAGTCCATTGATTTCCAACTGAACGCGGCCGGTTTCGGCATTGATGCCGACGTTGCATTTATTCGGGTCGTAACCATTTTCGCCGTAATCGTAGCCCGGCTCCGGCTCATTGTTTGGACGCTTGGGCTTGAACTCAAAACGCGGAGCCAGCACTTGCTCCATGAGCAAGCTGGCGGCGATGGCTTTGAGCGTGTCGTTCACGGCTTCGGTCACGGCTCCCTCGCTGGCGTCCGGCTCGGCGATGAGATTGGTGAAACGCGACCGCGTTTTGCCCGGCGCGTCGCGCGTGGCGCGGCCAATGATCTGCACGATTTCCGTCAGGCTGGAGCGATAGCCAACGGTCAAGGCGTGCTCGCACCAAATCCAATCAAACCCTTCCTTCGCCATGCCGAGCGCGATGATGATGTCCACGTGATCCCGGTTATTTTTTTGGGAGGAATCCTTGAGGGCGG